>DASTZM010000119.1:0-3448 GCA_035764305.1 Chloroflexota bacterium
CCACCCCGCTCGCCTCCCAGAGCGGCACCACCACCTTGGTCGACTGCGGCAGTGCCGGCGCCGCCACGCTCGACGGCTTCCGCCACTACGTCGCCAACACCGCCGCCTGCCGCGTCCTCGCCTTCCTGAACATCTCGGTCATCGGCCTCGTCGCCATCCCCGAGTGCGGCTACGGTCGCTTCGTCGACGCCAACCGCGCCTTCGAGACCGCCGACGCCAACCGCGACCTCGTCGTCGGCATCAAGGTCCGCGGCTCGCGTATGGCGTTCGATGAGGACAACACCGCACAGCCCGTCCACATGGCCAAAGCCGCCGCCCGCGCTGCTAATCTGCCGCTCATGCTCCACCTCGGCGACCCTCCCCCCACCGTCGAGCAGTCCATCCCCCTCCTCGACCGCGGTGACTTCGTGACCCACTCCTACAAAGGGAAGCCGGTCACGCGATTGGTCGACCACGCCATGCGCGCCAAGTCCGTCCTGCGCGAAGCGCGCGACCGAGGCGTGTTGGTCGACGTCGGCCACGGCTCCGGCAGCTTCTCCTGGCCCGTCGCCCATGCCATGACCGAGCAGGGCTACTGGCCAGACACTATCTCCACCGACGCCCATCACGGCGTCGTCGAGCCGCCCATCGGCGCCGACATGCCCAACGTCATGTCCAAGTTCCTCCACCTCGGCATGCCCCTCGAGGACGTCATCCGCGCCAGCACCAGCCGCCCCGCCCAGTCCATCGGCTGGGACGACCGCATCGGCTCCCTCGAAGTCGGCCGCACCGCCGACGTCGCCGTCCTCGCCCTCGAGGAAGGCCAGTTCCCCCTCTCCGACAGCAGCAAGCAGCCCGAGACCGCCGCGCGCCGCCTCGTCGCCCGCCACACCATCTACAGCGGTCGTCTGCTCCACCGCGCGGACGCCGGCGAACCGCCGGCGGGCAGCCACAAGTCACAATCGCCACGATGAGCGGACCCCCCCGCGTCGGCGTCCTCTGGCGCGGCGACCCCGCCACCCATGTCGGCGCGGCCGCCGAGGGCCGGCTGGGCGCCACCCTCGCTGCCCTGCGCGCCCGCGGCCTGCATGCCGAGCCCGTCGTCTTCGCCGACCACGTCGCGGATCAGATCCGCGCCCACCTCCGCCAGCTCGACGCCGTCCTCGTCTGGGTCGATCCATTCATGAACGGCGTCGACCGCACCGTGCTCGACGCCGTGCTGCGCGACGCCGCGTCCGCCGGTGTCTGGGTCAGCGCCCACCCCGACGTGATCCTGGCCATGGGCGCCAAGGACGTCCTCGTCCGCACCCAGCACATGGGCTGGGGCACCCCCTGCGTCCTCTATTCCAGCCTCACACACCTGCGCGATGCGCTCCCCGCGCGTCTCGCGCTCGGGCCGCGCGTCCTCAAACAGCACCGCGGCAACGGCGGCAACGGCGTCTGGAAGGTCGAGGCCCTCGGTCCGGAGACGCCTGACCTCGCCACGCCCGTGCGCGTGCTCCACGCTGCCCGCGGCAGCGCGCTCGAAGAGTTGCCGCTCGGCGTCTTCGTCGATCGCTGCGCGCCCCACTTCGCCGGCGCCGGCTGCATGATCGAGCAGCCCTACCAGCAGCGCCTCGCCGACGGCATGATCCGCTGCTACCTCGTCGGCGACCGCGTCGCCGGCTTCGGCCACCAGTACGTCACCGCCCTCCTCCCACCGCCCGACGGCACCCGCGAGACTCCCCCCGCCCCGCCCCGCCTCTACTACGGCCCCACCAAACCCGAGTTCCAGAACCTGAAGCTACGCCTTGAGTCAGCCTGGGTCGACGAGATGATCTCGACCCTCGGGCTGACCCGCGATCAGCTCCCCGCCCTCTGGGACGCCGACTTCCTCCACGGCCCCAGCAACGACCGCGGCGAAGACACCTACGTCCTCTGCGAGATCAACGTCAGCTCCGTCTACCCCTTCCCCGACGAGGCGCTCGCCCCCCTCGCCGACCACGTCGCCCGGCGCCTCACCTCACCCGCCGGTCGATAGGCCGTACCGCTACGTGGCGGTGCCCCAGGGCTCTGGCGCGGGCAGCTCCAGCCCATCGGCCGTACGCGCCTGCCAGCCCCGCAGCCTCTCCCACAGATCGCCCACGGCCTCCGCCGCGCCCGCGTGCCGCCCCAGCCGGTCCCCCCACATCAGGTTCCGCCGCTCCAGCGGATCGCTCTCCAGGTCGTACAGCTCATGCTCGCCTGCCACATCCACCGTCAGCTTCCACCGCCCCACCCGGATCGTGCGCTGCGGCGCCCCCGCCTTTCCCACCACCGCCGGGTCGTAGCGGTGCCCGTCTGCCCCAAGGTCCCCCTGCGCGCCGCTCCACTCGAAGACCACCTGCGCCTCCTCCGGGCGTCCGCGCGCCCCGTCCCCCTCACGCATCAGCCCCAGCAGCGACTCCCCCTGCGCGTGCGCCGGCGCGTCGTGGCCCAGCGCCTCCATCAGCGTCGGCAGCAGATCCACCTGGCATACCGGCGTCTCGATGCGGCGCGGCGCCACACCCGGGACGCGCACCACCAGTGGGACCCGCGCCGACCCCTCGTACGGGACCCCCTTCGCGATCAGGCGATGCTCGCCCATCATGTCCCCGTGGTCGGTCGAGTACACCACGATCGTCTCCTCCGCCAGCCCCCGCTCCTCCAGGTGCTCCAGGATGCGCCCCACGTACGTGTCCACCAGGCTCGTCAGCCCCCAGTAGCGCGCCACCAGCCGCTTCCACCCCGCCTCGTCGTTGGCGTCCACGTGCCGGTTGTGCTCGCTCGCGTACTCGTCCCGCCGCACCCGATGGCGCAGCGGCATCCCTTCGTCCGGCGCCTCGTACCACGTCGCTGGCAGCTCCATCTCCTCCGCGCGGTACATGCCGTCTCGCGGCCCGAAGAACGGCATGTGCGGCTCCAGGAAGTTGACGTACAGCGCAAACGGCTGGCTGGCGTGCGCCGCTCGGTGATCGTCCAGGAACCGCGCCGCCTGTTCGGCCAGGAACGCCGGCTTCCCCGCCTCCTCGGGCAGTCGCGCCGCGCTGCCGCGCGAGAAGACCGCCGATCCGTCGCCCGCCCTATCTTTCGGCTCGTATCCCTTCGCGACCAGCCACTCGTGGTACGTCGAGAACCCTTCCTTCGTATGCTCCTTCACGTAGCCGTCTTCCATACTCGCCCACCACTCGAACCCGTGCTGCGGCCGGTACTCGTTCCCCAGGTGCCACTTCCCGGCGTAGCCGCAGAAGTAGCCGTGCGGGCGCAGCAGCTCCGCGATGGTCGGCACGTCCGCCGGCAGCGGCACGTTGTTGTGCGTCGCACCGTGGCTGTGCGGGTACAGACCCGTCAGCACCGTCCCGCGCGACGGCGTGCACACCGGCTGCGCGCAGTACGCCTGCTCGAAGACGACGCCCGTCCGGGCGAGGCGGTCCAGGTTGGGGGTGCGCGCCCAGGGCGTGCCGGTCGCGCC
>DASTZM010000120.1:0-4761 GCA_035764305.1 Chloroflexota bacterium
TAGACGCCAGAGCGCAGCACCCGCCCGATCGCGCTACGCTTCAGCACGCGCCCGCCGCGCTCCTCATCATCCAGCGTCGCCACCCACCGCGCCAGGGTACCCAGTGTCTCCCCACTCGCAGCGCGCGCAAACAGCGTGCGCACCGCTGGCGCCTCATTCTCGGCCACCGCGAGCACACGCCGGACCGCCTTGCCAACGCTCAGCCGTTCCTCCTCCGCCGTTTGCGGGAGCCGCCAGCGGTAACCCCACGGCGCCGGCCCACTCGGCGGCAGCCCCATGTCGGCGACAACGCGCTTTGAGGCGGTCACCCGCTCACCGAGTTTCTGCACTTCCTTTTGCGCCATCCAGCCACGCATGATGGTGCCGTCGTCATCCAACTCGCCGCCCTCGCGCGTGAAGTGCAGCGAGGCCCCCTGCGCCGCGAGTTCCCGCTTGCTGCGCAGTTGCTCCTCCAGGTTCCGGCCATAGCGGTCCAGCGCCACGCTCACGATGGCGACGCGGCGACCCTCCGCGGTCAGGCGCCGCGCGTCGGTCAGGAGCCGCTGGTAGTCGGACCGCGAGATCTTTGTCCCACGGTCCGCGTCCCGGTACTCCGGTCCCGGCTCCCAGCCCATCCGCCGGATGTAGGCGGCGATCTCCCGCCGCTGCGCCTCCGGCGAGTACCCCCGCTCCTGCTTGCCGGACGAGACGCGTAAGTAAGGAAGGCCGATGACGTCAACCGCGTCGGGGGCCTCCGCCCGCTGGCGCCGCCGGAACCACGCCGATGCCATGTCCACCTACCTCCTGATTGTAGGTGGATTGTACACTACGGTAGCGCGTTGGCCTTACTAATGGAAGTGACGTGGCCGCGCCGCGTGCGCGCCAGGTCGAAGGCGTACCGCACCACGCGCTCGATCCCGCGTCGGGTGTAGACGCTGGTCTGGATCGCCAGCTCGTCCTCCTGCTCCTGGTACAGCGGCCCGCCGATGTTCGTGTACTCCCCCTCGGCGTTCTCGCGCACCACCACCATGTCGATCTCGCCCGGATCCGCCAGGGGGGAGCGCACGCCCGGCCACAGCTTGACCGGGCGCAGATTGACGTACTGCCGGAAGCGCTTGCGCACCTTCTGGGTGAAGCCCCAGGACAGGACGCGGTCCGGCACGCGCGCCGGATCGCCCATCGCACCCAGGTAGATCGCGTCGAACGTCGCCAGCGTGTCGGGCCCATCGTCGGGCATCACCGCGCCCGTGTCCAGGTAGTGCTGCGTCCCCCAGGGGAACGTCGTGAACTCCAGCCGCAGCCCCTCCCGCCGCGCCGCCGCCTCCATCACCTTCCGCGCCTCGGCGGTCACCTCCGGCCCGATGTTGTCCCCCGGCACCAGTGCGATCCGGTACCCGCGCCCCTCGTCGCTCGACATCCTGCCGCTCGTTTCCCGGCCGGGGTATACCGGACGCCGGGGCCACCCACCACCGGTGGCTCGGCGAATGGAGACGCCCTAGAGCGTGAGTGTCCCCTCCAGCACTGGGACGACTCCACCGCCGACGCGGATGTCGGTGGCCCGCGCACCCGCGGCGCGCAGCCGGATGTGCACCAGGCTGCGCCGTCCCATCCTGGTGCCCTGCTCGCTGACGATGCGCACGACTCGTTCCTCTCCCACCGGAGTCGCCAATCCATGCTCCACCAGGTACGCGCCCAGCGGGCCGCTCGCGCTCCCCGTCGCAGCATCCTCTCCGATGCCAATCTCCCCGTACCCCAGCATGCGCGAGTAGACCCGCACCGCCCCGTCCTCGGCCGCGCCGTCGGGAGCGAAGACGAACACCCCATGGCACTCGGGATCGTCGAATACCGCAAGGAGCGCCCGCGCATCCAGCGTCACCCGATCGACCGCCGCGCGATCGCGCAGCGCCACGTACAGGAACGCGTTGCCTGTCGATCCCACCCGCACCGGGGCGCCGTCGAGCAGATCGCGTTCGGCGAGCCCGAGCGCCCCGGCGAGTGCGCCCCGGGCCACGACTTCCGGGCCAAACGTCGCGTCACGCTGCCCCATCCAGACGAAGGTGCCGCCGCGCTCGAGTCGGACCGGCACAGCGCCGATCCCCTCTTCCAGGACCGCCTCCGCCACGCCCGCGTGTGGGGTGGGGAGCCGCCCCAGCGACGCCAGCACATACGCCGTCCCCAGCGTGGGATGCCCGGCGAACGGCAGCTCGCGGCCCGGCGTGAAGATCCGCACCTTCGCCGCCGCACCCGGAAGCTCGGGCGCCAGCACGAACGTCGTCTCGGATAGGTTCATCTCCCTGGCGATGGCCTGCATCTCGGCGTCCGAGAGCCCCGCCGCGTCCGGAAAGACCGCCAGCGGGTTCCCGCCGAACAGCACGTCCGTGAAGACGTCCACCTGGTGGAAGGCATAGCGGCGGCCAGCGGCGGCTCCCGAGCTCATGTGGTCCGAGCCTAGCATCACTCTGCGCCGGGCTCAATCGCCGGTCTGCGCACAAAGTGGAACGATCGAGCGCGGGGCGTGCTACGGTGCGCGCCGTGGCCACCACCGAGCACGGCAAGGGAAGCCGGACCGTCTTCAACCCGCTCGATCTGCCGGACGCGTCCGGGGGCGCGCGCCAGCGGCGGCTCACCGACGGACCGGGGATGCACTACCTGCCGTACTTCTACAACCCGCACCTCCATCCCGCCGGCCGGCGCCTCCTGTACGTAGGCGATCAATCCGGCAGCGAGCAGGTCTTCGCGCTCGACGTCGAACGCGGCACCGCGACGCAGCTGACCGACGCGCGCGGACGCGACCAGCACTGGGCGCCCTACATCCGTGTGGGGATCGACGGTATCCGCCCGCAGTTCATCGCCTGGTCCCAGCCCGACTGGGCGCACGCCCTCTACTGGGAGGAGAACGCGCTCAAGCGCGTCCACGTCGAGTCTCTCGAAGAAGAAACGCTCTACACGCTGCGCGGCGACGCCGTGCCGCAGGTCCTGCACTGCTCTGCCGGCGGCTGGGTGTGCTTCGGCTACATCCCGCGCGAGGTCCAGGCGCAGATCCGTGAGACGCTGGCGGCGGGCGGACGCATGACGTGGGACGAGGCGCTCCTCACACGCCTGGAGCGCGGCTGCGGCTTTGTCGTGTTCGACGTCACGACACGTCGAGTCGTCGCCGACGAGCACGTCCCGTTCTGGGTGAACCACATCCAGGCGTCACCCGACAACGCGCGCGTCCTCTTCTGTCAGGAGGGGCCGTGGCAGCGCCAGCGCATGTGGCGGTACAACTCCGCCGCCGCGTCGTACGGGCCGCTGCGCGAGCAGAACGATGGCGCGGCGATCGGCCACGAGTTCTGGCTCGACTCCGCCACGGTCGCCTACCACGGCACGCTGCCCGACAAGCGCGGCTTCTTCGGCCGCCTCGACGTCTACTCCGGGCAGCGCACCGAAACACCGTCCGCGGACGGCGCAGAGGAAGCTACGTCATCCAGTGGAGTTACTGGGCTGCGGGATGGGCGCTTCTACGGTCACTACCACGCCTCACCCGACGGAGCGCTCGTCGCGACCGATGGCGAGATCACCTCCGATCAGCTCAGCGTCGCACGCCTCGCGGATCAGCGCGTGCGCTTCGTGCCCGTCGCGCGCCACGGCTGGATGCGTTCGCGCGACCAGCGCCACCACCCGCATCCCCACTGGCACAGCTCGGGCAGGTGGATCACCTTCACCGGCTGCGACGAGCACGGCACCCAGGCACTCCTCCTGGACGTGGCGAACCTGCGCCTGGACTGACGAGCCGCCCGCCGGCCGCTTGCGTCCTCTTCTGGCGCGGCGGCCCTACGGGTTGCGCCGCACGCGCACGTGGTGGATGCCGGTGACCCCGCGCTGGCGCAGCTGGTCGGTGATGTGCGCCGCGTCGGCGTGGTGCGCCGTACCGGGCAGCTCGAGCACAACGGTCTTGGACTCCGGGTTCAGGTGCTTCTTCCCATTGCCGTTGCGCAGATAGTCACCCGGGTGGCTGAGCAAGCGCGCGTACGGGAACGCCGCCCGCAGCGCAGGCAGCGCCAGGCTTGGCTCGTCGAATCGCATCTCCACGCGGGTCTTCCGCGTCGTGCGGTCGGTGTAGTCGAACACCAGCAGCACCGCCGCCACGAGCAGCGCGATCGTCGCCGCCAGGGCGACGAAGCCCAGCCCGCACGCCATGCCGACGCCGATCAGCAGGAACATCAGCGCCGCGTCGCGTGTGTCCGCGATGTCCGAGCGGAACCGCACGACGCCGCCCAGACCCACCAGGCCAAACGCGCGCGCCAGGCTGTCCCCCACGATGGTGATGATCACCGCGCCGGCCACGGCCAGCATGACCTGCGTGTCCGCGGTCTCACGCTTGGGCGGCGGCGTGTGCAGCATGTAGCGCCGCCACGGCCGGTACGCCACCAGCGCGGCCAGCACCCCGGCCAGCACCATGTGCGCCACCTTGGCGAACCACTCGCTCTCGCTCCCCCTCCGCCCACGTCATCCAGCTGCAGCGCCTCGACGATTCCCCCCATGAACCAGCCTCCTGTGGTCGATCCTGAGCCTGTGTCTGCGCCGGCCGCCGGTGCGGCCGCGGCGACGGCGGGTACGGCGGATATACCGGGCGCGACTCCCGTCGCGAGCGGTAGGGCGATCGCGGCCTTGCCCGTCGCGGCGAGCGCGTCCTTGCGCAGCGTCTGCGCGGCGCGCGAGATCCAGTCGGCGCGCGCCGTCTCCAGGCTGATCTCCCGCCGGCGGTCCATGCTGTCCGTGGTGAGGTTGTGGCTCCCCACC
>DASTZM010000121.1:0-7838 GCA_035764305.1 Chloroflexota bacterium
GAGCACGTTCTTGCGCAGAATGTAGTTCTCGCTGCGCTCGATCGCGCGGCGCGTCGTAACGTCGACGCGCCTGCCGAGCGCACGTGCGAGATCTTCCTCGACTCCCGCCAGCTCGCGCCACCCGACATGCGCATCGGGAAGGAACGTGACTAAGACGTCCACATCGCTGTCCGGACGGAAGTCGTCACGCAGTACGGAGCCATAGAGCGAAAGCTCGGCGATCTGCCACTTTCGGCAGAGGCGCTTGATCTGCTCGGGGCTTATTCCCAAGCGTGCCGCCGCGCGATCACTGGATGCCGACACATTCCCATTGTAGGTGTGCCGATCCATCCGTACGGCCAGTCTCAGTCTCCTCATCAGGCGTGTGCACGCGCGGCCTTTCGTGCCTGCCCGCTACTATGCGCGGCGCGACAAGGAGAGGAAATCACCCATGGCATCGGCCCCCGCGAAGCGCTTCGTCCTGATCGGCATGGACGGCGTCGGCATGGAGCAGCTTATCCACCTGATCGGCGAGGGCCGCCTGCCCAACATGAAGCGCCTGCTCGACGCCGGCGCCTACCGCGAGATGTGGGGCGTTCTCCCCACCCTGACCCCGCCCGGCTGGACCACGCTGGTCACCGGCGCGTGGCCGTCCACTCACAAGGTGATGGACTTCAACATCTACCAGCCCGGCCACCGCATCGACGACAACGACTGGGGCATCAACACCCGCCTCTCCAGGGCCGAGTATTTCTGGAACACCATCGAGCGCGCGGGCCGCACGCCGCTGCTCGTCAAGTACGAGATGTCCTGGCCCCCCACGCTCAAAGGCACCACCGGCGGCGTCCAGGTGGAAGGCACCGGCCCGGGCATCTCCAACCACGCCCAGATCGCCGGCTACCACTACTTCACCGTCGGGCGCCAGGACCAGGAGAAGGCATCCGGCGATTCGGCCGCCGTCGATCCGAGCACGCTCCGCGAGCGCCGGCGCTACGACCCCGTGAGCTTCGAGAGCACCAACGGCGCCTCGGGCTGGACCAATCTGCCAAAGTCCGCCAAAGAGCCACTCGCCGCCCAGCTGACCATCCAGCCCACCAAGCGCTCCCACCCCGCGATGGGCCGCAAGGGCCCAGGAGAACCGCTCACCTACTACGCCCTCGCCTTCGCCACGTCGGACGCCGGCTACGACCGCGTGCGCATCACGCGAGGCAAAGACGCCAGCGCGCGCGTCTTCAAAGCCGAGCTCAAGCCGGGCGACTGGTCCGAGAACGCGCCCGAGACCTTCACCATCGCCGGCGCGCGCGTCGACGGCCACGTGCAGTGCAAGCTGGTCAAGCTCTCTCAGGACGGGAAGCAGCTGGAGCTGTTCTTCCCCCAGATCTGGCCTGTCAGCGGCTACACGTTCCCCGACGAGGTCGCCAAGGAGATTCTGGAGCAGGTGGGGCCGTTCCGCCAGAACCCCGGCCGCGACGCGCTCGGCGTGATCGACGACGACACGTACTTCGAGTGCCTCGAGGATCAGCTCAAGCGCCAGTCTGACGTGACCATCCACCTCGCCAAGACGCGCCCCAACTGGACCGGCATCTTCACCCAGACGCACTCCACCGATTACGCCAACCATTTCTTCATCGCCCAGTCGGACTCCATCTCCGGCGCACCGCCCGAAGTCGTCGACCGCATGTACCGCGGCATGTACCGCACCTACGAAGCGTGCGACCGCTGGATCGGCCGGCTGATGGACGCGCTGCTCGACGAGTACACCGTCTTCTGCCTCGTCTCCGACCACGGCGGCACCCCGACGACCTACAAGCTCACTAACGTCAACGACGTCCTCGAGAAGGCCGGCCTGCTCTTCTATAAGGAGGGCGGGCGGCGCGGCGGTGGCGGTGAGGGCGCCGCCGGCGAGTCGGGCATCGACTGGACGCGCACCAAGGCCGCCGGGCAGGGCGTCGTCAACATCTTCGTCAACCTCAAGGGGCGCGAGCCGACCGGCATCGTCGAGCCCGGCGAGGAGTACGAGCAGGTGCGGCGCCAGATCGTCGACGCGCTGATGGCCTATCGCGCCCCCGACGCCGGCTACTGCCCCTTCGTGCTCGCCCTCCGCCGCGGGGACGCCGAGGCGATCAACATGTGGGGCGAGCTGGTGGGGGACGTCGTCTACGCCACGCTGCCCGAGTTCGACGGCGCGCACGGCCACCAGCTCCCCAGCGCCAGGTGGGGCTGGGGCTCCCAGCACACGCTCTTCGTCCTCTCCGGCGCCGGCGTCAAGCAGGGCGTCCACCTCGACCGCCAGGTCCGCCAGGTCGACGTCGCCCCCACCCTCGCCTACCTCACCGGCCTCCCCACCCCCGCCCAGTGTGAAGGCCGCGTCGTCATGGAAGCCCTCCAGACCCCAGACTGGCACCTCGCGTAGGACCAGACGCGATGCCCAAGCAGCCCAACGTCCTCATCGTCTTTTCCGATCAGCAGCGTTGGGACACGCTGGGCGTCAACGGGTCGCCGATGGACCTGACGCCCAACCTCGACGCGCTCGCGCGGCGCGGGACGCGCTTCCTGCTGCCCATCACCAACCAGCCCGTCTGCGCCCCAGCGCGCGCCTGCCTCCTCACCGGCAAGTACGCCACCACCCACGGCGTCTGGAAGAACGGCGCCAGCCACATCGCCGGCCAGGAGACGCTCGCCACCGTGCTCGCCGCCGCGGGCTACGCCACCGGCTATGTCGGCAAGTGGCACCTCGCGCCCCCCGGCAACGGCCCCGGCCACACCCCCGCCGAATACCGCGGCGGGTTCCGCGACTTCTGGGAGACCGCCAACCTGCTCGAGTTCACCTCCCAGCCGTTCGAGACCGTGCTCTACGACCACGACGGGAAGGAAGTCAGGCCCCCCGGCTACCGCGTCGACGCGATGACCGACCGCACGATCGCGTGCATCGACCAGCTGACCGCTACCGGCAAGCCGTGGCTCTCGATGGTCTCGTTCCTGGAGCCCCACCATCAGAACGACGTCGACCGCTACGTCCCGCCGGAGGGCTACGAGGCGCAGTACGCCAACCCCTTCGTCCCGCAGGACCTCCGACCGCTACCTGGCAACTGGGTCCAGCAGCTTCCTGGCTACTACGGCTGCGTGCGCTCGCTCGACGAGAACGTCGGCCGGCTCCTGCGACACCTGCACGACACCAACCAGCTCGGAAACACGATCGTCGTCTACACCGCCGACCACGGCTGCCATTTCCGCACGCGCAACAGCGAGTACAAGCGCTCGTGTCACGACTCGTCGCTGCGTGTCCCGCTCGTCATCGCCGGCCCGGGCTTCGATGCACACCAGCTCGTCCCCGAGCCGGTTGGCCTGGTCGATCTGATGCCCAGCCTGCTCGACGCGTGCGGCCTCCCACCTCCCGACGGCGTCCAGGGCCGCTCCTACCTCCCACTCGTGTGCCGCGAGAAGGACGCTGTCGACGCCTGGCAGCAGGAGACGTTCGTGCAGATCAGCGAGTCGGGCACCGCCCGCGCCATCCGGTCGGAGCGCTGGACCTACTGCGTCACCGCGCCCGCCGGCCACGGCTCGAGTCACGGCGCAACCGGCCCCCAGGCCCTCCCTTCGGCCGACTCTGCCGGTAGCCCGCGTCAACCGGGTCAACCGCGTCAGCCCGGCCCCGCCGCCGCCGGTTCATCCGCCGCCGCGAGCGACCGGTACGCCGAGTCCCACCTCTACGACAACTACGCCGACCCGTTCCAGCACACCAATCTGCTCGGCCGCGCGCTCTACAAGGACGTCGCCACGCGCCTCCGCGAGCGGCTGCTCGAGCGCCTCAGCGCCGCCGGCGAGGCCGCGCCGGAGATCCAGCCCTTCCCGGGTCAGACGCCGGCCTAGCTCGCGGTGCTGAAGCGGCGCATCGGCGCGATCTCGTCGCGATAGCGCGCCACCTCTTCCTCGCGCCGCGCCGCGTCCCAGCCGCACACCCGCCCCATCATCTCGGCGATGCGCTCGACGTGCGGCAGCGCCTGGTCGGCGCGCAGCCCAATGCAGCTGCGCCGCAGCAGGAAGTCCGCCAGCGTCGCCGACCACTCGCGCTCCACCGCCCGCACGGCCTCCGCCGCGATCCCCGGCCCGTCAGGCGCGAGTCGCTCGCGCAGCGCCGCGTCGCGCTCCGCCAGGTCCAGCACCTCGTGCCCCAGCGCGCCGTACGTCCGACCCAGGTGCTCTGCCTGCTGCCGGTCCAGCCCCACCGCCCGCGCGCGCGGCCACAGATCCCCTTCTATAAAGGCGTCCAGCGTTCCGGACGCGCCCAGCGCTCCCCCCGGGAACGGCCGGCGCTCGGTCAGTCCCGTTCCGCCCCAGCCCAGCTTCTTGATTGCCAGGTCCCCCACTTCTTCGGCGATCCCGCGGTAGGCGGTGATCTTTCCGCCGACCACCGACACGATCCCTCCTACGCCGTCGCGCAGCGCGTGATCGAGCACCTTGTGCTTGCGAGACACCTTTCCTTCCTTGACGCCCTCCACCCGCACCAGCGCTCGTACCCCCGCGTACGCGTAGTGCACCGTCTCGAACGGCGCGCCCGGGAAGGCGCGGCGCGCCTCGGCCTGCAGGTAGCGCACGTCTTCCTCGTCCGCGGCGGCTGACGCCGGGTCGCCCCGGTAGTCCGTGTCGGTCGTCCCCACCAGCGTGTAGCCCATCCACGGCACGAGGAAGAACAGCCGGCCGTCGCTCTGCGCGAACACCGCCAGCGCGTTGCGCGTTCCGGATGGGACCACCAGGTGCACGCCCTTCGTCAGGCGCAGCAGTGGGGGTCTGGCCGGGCGCAGCTCGCGGTCCGTCATGTCCAGCCACGGCCCGCTCGCGTTCACCGTGAGCGCGGCGCGCACGGCGGCCTCCTCTCCGGACAGCGTGTCACGCACCACCGCGCCGGTCACCGTCCCGCCGCCGTTCCCCGCCTCGCCCCCCGCGCCCGACGCGCCCGACGCGCCGTCCCCGTCGTCGCGTAGGAACCGCTCCACGCGCGCGTGGGTCAGGACCGTCGCGCCGTGCGCGGCCGCGTCCAGCGCGCTCTCCACCACCAGCCGCTCCACCAGCGGCAGCTGCGCGTCGTAGTACCGCCACGCTCCCTGCAGCCCATCGCCGTTCAGCGCCGGCTCCGCCGCCAGCGTCTCCTCCCGCGACAGCCACTTGCGGCTCGGCAGGCTCTTGTCAAATGACAGCAGGTCGTAGAGCTGCATCCCCGCGAGCAGCTTGGCGCGGTACGCCATGCTCCGTCCGTACTGGGGCAGGAGAAACGGCAGGGGAAAGACCAGGTGCGGCGCGACGCGCAGCAGGATCTCCCGCTCGCGCAGAGCCTCGCGCACCAGCCCGAAGTCGAGAATCTCCAGGTAGCGCAGCCCACCGTGCACCAGCCGCGTCGGTCGCGAGCTGGTGCCCGACGCCAGGTCATGCTGCTCGACCAGCGCGACGCGCACGCCGCGCAGCGCCAGGTCGCGTGCGACCCCCGTGCCGACCACACCGCCCCCCACCACCAACACGTCGAACGCCTGCGTCCGCAGCGCCTCCAGCGCCGCGGCGCGGCCGCCGTTCAGTCCGTTCATGCCACTCCTGCCATCTCCAACAATCCAATCTCGGCCGCCACGTCGAGCACCGTGTACCGCCGCCGTATCTGCCGCGCCGTCCACATCGACCGGGCGGCCTCCGCGGCCGTCAGCCCAATCTCGTGCGGTTCGACCGGGCACCCCGCGGCCCGCAGCGCGCGCCGCACCTCGTCGAGCGGCAGCAGCTGGGCGCGCAGCCGCTCGCGCAGCGCGGGCCAGGCCGCGCGCACGCGCTCCAGCCGCGCGCCCAACGCCTCCGCGTCGATGTACTTGGCGCGCACCTCCGCCAGCACCTGCTCCCGCACCTCGCTCGAGCCGTGCTCGCGCTCCGCGTCGGCCACCTGCTCGTCAAGGGATGGCCAGTCCCGCAGGCGCGCCGCCACGTCCAACCCCGCCACGTCGTGCGCCAGGACGCGTTCGTACAGCGCGGTCGCCAGGACGGTTCCCACGCCCACCTTGAAGCCGTGCGAGACGTCCCGCCCGCCGGCGGTGACCCCGCGCATCTCCCACAGGTGACTCAGCTGGTGCTCCGCGCCCGACGCCGGTCGAGACGAGCGCGCCGCCTGCATCGCCAGCCCGCTCATCACCAGGCAGCGGAACAGCTCGGCCACCGCCGCACCCTCGCCCCGCCGTACACCCTCCGCCGCGCCCATGGCGCGGCGGGCGGCCGGCTGCACCAGGTCCCAGATCGCCGGGTCAACCGGCTCGACTCCCACCGCGTCCGCCAGCAGCCAGTCCGCCCCGGCCGGGATCTTTCCCGCCAGGTCCCCAAACCCGGAAGCCGTCATCGCCTGCGGCGCCGCCGCCAGGATGTCGGTGTCCCCCACCACCCCACGGGGCGCGGGGCACGCCATGGTCTGCTTGAAGCCGCGGCGCGTCATCGCGGCCCCAAACGCCGCGTAGCCGTCCATCGACGCCGCCGTCGCCACGACCATGTACGGCCGCCCCACCAGGTGCGCCGCGAGCTTTGTCAGGTCGTTCACCGTCCCGGATCCCACGGCCACCGGAACGGCGTCGTGTTCCCCCAGCCGGCCGCGCAGCCACTCGGCGTGCTCGTAGTCCGCGTGCAGCAGCCGCCCACCCGGTCGACCCGGGAAGACGTGCGCCGTGCCGGCGGCCATCCCCGCGCCGCGCAGCGCGCGCTCGGCGTCGCGGCCGGCAACCTCGTACGTCGTCTCGTCCGCCACCACGACGCCGCGCGCGGTGTCGGTGAAGAGCGTGCGGAACGCCTCCGCCACGCACGCCAGCGCGCCGCCTCCCAGCCACACGCCGCGTGTGTCGCTCGCCGCCGCCACGGCGGCGTCCAGGGCCTGGTCCGGCTGCGGGAGAGTCGGGATCACGCGGCGCGCCCGCCCTCGTCTAGCACGGCGCGTGCTCCGACGTCATCGATCACGAGCGACCCGACCAGCCCGCCCTTCAGCGCGGCGCGCACCGCCGCGCCGCGACGCGCGCCGTTCGTCACGGCCACCACCTCGTCGCAGCGCCGCAGCTCGTCCAGTCCGATGCTCACCACCCGATCTCGGTACGCGGAGGCGCACTCGCGCCCCGCCGCGTCGAAGAACCGGCCGCAGATCTCCCCCACCGCACCCGCGTCTCGCAGGCGGGCCAGGTCCGCCGGCGGCAGCACGCCGCGGTCGATGAACGCCGACTCTTCCAGGGAACCGACACCCACCAGCGCCAGCCCCAGCGCGCCGAACAGCTCCCGCACCGCGCGGATGTGCTCGTGCGCCAGGAACAGGTCGCGCGCCTCACGGTCCTGCGCGATGGCTGGCGCGTTGAGCGTGTACAGCGTCCCTCCCAGGCGCTGCGCGAGCGTCCGGCTCAGCTCCATCGCGTCGATCTCGCTCGAGGTCGGGCCGATGTTGCCCATCAGCGGCACCACCCGCGCCGCCGGCGCGTGGGCCGCGCCGCCCTCGACGCGCACGTGCGCCACCAGCGCCGCGAGCGTGCGTCCGCCCGCCAGCCCCACCACCATGCCGGGACGCAGCCGCTCGGCCACCGCCGGCGCGGCGAAGTACCCGATCGTCCGCCGCACCGGCTCGGCCCGCCGGTCGACCGCGCCGGCCGTGCGCACCACCACCGCCCGCCGTACGCCCAGCCGCTCGCGCAGCGCGCGCTCCAGCTCGCGGTCGCACGGGTCGTACTCGTCCACGCTGATCCGGACGACGCCCATCTCGCGCGCCCGCGTCAGCAGCCGCGAGATCTGGGAGCGGGAGATGCCCATGATCTCGGCGATCTCCTGCTGCCCCAGCTGGTCCAGGTAGTACATCCGCGCCACCGCCG
>DASTZM010000122.1:0-2432 GCA_035764305.1 Chloroflexota bacterium
GTGCTCCGCCGGCGCCGGTGGCAGCCCCTCCAGCATGTGCCGCACGAACGCCTCGCGCGATCCCAGCCGCAGCGCCGCGTTCCACCGCCGCTCGAACCCGATCGTCGACGCCGGCTTGCCGCTCATGCCCTTCCCGCACGCCGACCCGAGGAAATGCGCCGGCCACACCTCCACGTGGTCCTCCAGCGCCAGCAGTCGGCCGTACAGGCTCCCGTACAGCTGCGCCGCGAAGTCTTCCGCGCTGCCGTCGCCGTACAGGTCCGGCCGGCCCGCGTCGCCGACGAACAGCGTGTCCCCGGTCAGCGCGAACCACACGTCGTCGGTCCCGCGCTTTTTGTCCGCGCCCAGCAGCGTCATGCTGTCCGGCGTGTGCCCCGGCGTGTGCGCCACGCGCAGCAGCGTGTTCCCCAGCTCGATCACGTCGCCGTCGCGCACCGCCTCGCGCGCGTAGTCGACGTCGGCCGCGGCGTGCAGGTAGATCGGCGCGCCCGTCTTCTCGGCCAGCGCACGCGCGCCCGAGCGGTGGTCGGCGTGCACGTGCGTCTCCACGATCGCCACGATCCGCGCCTCGGCCGCGGCCGCGCGCCCGACGTACTCGTCGACCAGCGCCTCGTGCGGGTCGACCACCGCCAGCGTCTCCTCGCTCAGGCACCCGAGCAGGTACGACGCGCACCCCGTCGCGGGATAGAGCACCTGGCGGAAGATCATCGCCCCGTCTCCTGTTCCTGTGCCCGTTGTGGTCCCTGTGGTCCCCGCGGCCCCTGCGGCCCCTGCGCGCCGGTCTCGACCGGCAGGCCGGCCGCGCGCCAGTCCGGAAACCCGCCGCTCAGCCGCCGGGCGCGGTAGCCGTGCCGCTTCAGCAGGTCCACCGCCTCGTCGGCAAAGACGCAGTACGGCCCGCGGCAGTAGGCGACCACCTCCCGCCGGCGTGGCAGCTCGCGCAGGCGGCGCTCGATCTCCTCCAGCGGCAGCGAGCGCGCGCGGATGATGTGCCCCTGGCGGTACTCCACCACGGGGCGCACGTCCACCAGCGTCACCGAGTCCTTCTCGAGCAGATCCAGGAGCCGCTCCTGATCGATCGCCTCGAGGTCACGGTCCGCTCCCAGATAGGAGTCCACCAGGCGCTCCACCTCGGCCAGCCGGGCGCTTCCCAGGTCGCGGAGCGTGCGCCAGAGCTGGAACACGGCGGGATCCGCCAGCCGGTAGACGACGTAGGTGCCGCGCCGCTCGGTCTCGACCAGCCGCGCCCGGCGAAGCACCTGCAGGTGCGCCGACGCGTTGGCAACGCTCAGCCCGCCCTCGGCGGCGAGCTCCTCGACGCTCCGCTCGCCCTGCGCCAGGAGATCGAGCAGCTCGAGCCGGTGCCCGCTGGACAGCGCCTTGCCGATCACCGCGAACTCGCCGAACAGCCGGTCCTTGAACTCGCGCTTCCCCACAGTGCCTGCCTATTCAACCAATCGTTTGAACAGCAGAGTACCACGCCAATCCAGGACCCGGCGCCGGCATGCGGTGAGCCGGCCGCCTACCGCGTGCACGCCTCCACCCCATCCGGCTATAGTCTCCCCTCCTGCCACCCTTTCGCAACAAGACCAGATGGCAATGACCACGATGGTGGCCGCCACCACCACGCCCCCAGCACCCGCGCCCGCCCGGGGCAACGCGCGGACCGCGGCTCACACCGCCCCGCAGCGCGCCGTCCGCCGGGACGTCACCTCGCGGCTCTTCGCGTCGTCCAAAGGGGTCCGTGGACGCGTCGCGGCCGTTGTGGTGGGCCCCGGAGCGCGAGCGTGAGCGGCGCCCAGGGCAAGATCAACGAGTACTGGGACCTGCGCGGCGCCTCCTACGACGCGCAGGCCGGCCACGGCCTACACGACCCGCGCGAGCACCGCGCGTGGCTCGACGCGCTCGCCGAAGTCCTCCCGCCGGTGCCGTCGGACGTGCTCGACGTCGGCACGGGGACGGGCTTCCTCGCCCTGCTGATCGCGGAGCTGGGCCATCGCGTCACGGGGGTCGACCTCGCGCCAGGCATGCTGTCTGTCGCGCGCGAGAAGGCCGGCGCGCTGCCCACCGGCGCCGCGCGGCCGGCGTTCCTTACCGGCGACGCGGGCGATCCGCCGCTCCCCGCCGGGAGCTTCGACGCGGTCGTCAGCCGGCACGTGCTCTGGACGCTCGGCGACCCGGCAGGCGCCTTCGCGGCGTGGCGCCGCCTGCTCCGTCCGGGCGGCCGCGTGGTCGCCATCGACGCGCTCTGGCACCTTCCGACCGCGGCGCCGGCCCCGAGCGGCACCACCGAGAAGACCGTCGCTCCCACCGCCGCGGCCGACGCGTGGCGCGAGGCGTGGGGCCGCCTCTACTCGCCCGACGTGCAGGCGCAGCTGCCGCTCTTCAACGCGAAGACGCTCGACCCCGTCGTCGCCGCCGCCACGGCGGCC
>DASTZM010000123.1:0-3237 GCA_035764305.1 Chloroflexota bacterium
GACCGTGGCGCCGGTCACCAGCCGGCGGCGGGGCAGCGACCCGAGCGCCGCCAGCATGAATCCGCCGACGAGCGTCCCCGCGCCGGGCGCCGAGTACATCAGCCCCAGCCGGTCGGGGCCGACGCGCAGCACGTCGCGCGCGAAGACCGGCATGAGCTGACCAAATGACCGGCCGAAGACGCTGGTCACCTCGGTGAGCAGGAGCAGCAGGACAAGCGGGCGGCGCGACGCGACGTAGCGCAGCCCCTCGAGCAGGTCGGCGCCAAACGACGCGGGCGGCCCCTCGCGCCGGCGAGGCGGGACGCGGATCCAGAAGAGGACGGGCAGGAGCACCGCGAGGTAGCTCAGCGCATTGAGGAAGAAGACGGCTGCGGCGCCCTGGTAGAGCGCCTGACCAAACGCCGCGAGGATCTGTCCCGCCACCGCCGGGCCCAGGAGGGATGCGCCGGTGAACGCGACGGAGTTGAGCGAGATGGCGCTCATCAGGTCGGCGCGCGGCACGAGGTCGGGGATGAGCGCCTGGCGCGTGGAGTTGTCGACCGCCAGGAGCACGGCCGAGAGGAAGGACAGCGCCAGGATGTGCCAGAACTCGATCCGCCCCGTCCAGGTGAGCGCGACGAGGATGAGGGTCTGCGCGATCCAGAACGTGTTGGCGACCTTCATCAGCGCCAGCCGGTCGACGCGGTCCGCGAGCACGCCGCCGAGTGGGGGGAGCAGCAGCATCGGCAGGGCGAACGAGAGGCTGAGCAGCCCCAGGGCCAGCGGGCTGGAGGTGAGCTCATAGACCAGATAGCCCTGCGCGGTGCTCTGCATCCACGTACCGCTGTTGGAGAGCAGGAGCCCCACCCACAGGAGCGCGAACGAGCGGTGGCGCAGCGCGCCGAACCGCCGGGGAGGCGGCGCGGCGGCGGAGACTCCGCTCCCAGTGACCGCAGGTACGGCGGTGGCGGGCGGCGCTTGCGTCCCGCGCAGGCTCGTCACCGCCGCACTATACTCGGCCCTTCGTCATGAGCAGTGCGTCCCACAAGGACCGACCTTCATTCGCGCGCGCGGTCGACGGAATGCGCACGGCGCTGGGGGTCGACGCGCGTGCGGTCCAGCTGTTGTTCTCCCCGTACCGGGTGTGCCCGCTGGGGGCGCACGTCGACCATCAGGACGGGGTCGTCACCGGCTTCGCCATCGACCAGGGCGTGGCGTTTGCCTTCGCGCCGCGCGGCGACACGACCGTGCGCGCCGCGAGCGCGAACTTCGCGGGCGGGGTCAGGTTTGACCTGACGCGGATCCCTCCGGCGGCGAGCGGCGACTGGGGCAATTTCGCGCGTGGAGCGGCGGCGGCGCTGCAGTCGCGGGGGCACCGCCTCGAGCGCGGCGTCGATCTGTACCTCGCCGGCGAGCTGCCGGTGGGTGGCCTGTCTTCGTCGGCGGCGGTCGGCACGGGCTACCTCCTGGCGCTGGAGGCGGCGAACGGGCTGGACGTGACGGCGGAAGAGAACGTCGCGCTCGCGCGGGCGATCGAGAACGAGTACGTGGGCCTGAACAGCGGCGTGCTCGACCAGTCGATGATTCTGCTTTCGCGCGAGGACGCGCTGCTGCGCCTGGACTGCCGGACGATGGGGCGCGACTACGTCGGCTTTGGCGGAAGTGCGCCGCCGGTGGTGGGGGTGGCGTACTCCGGCGTCTCGCAGGCGCTGGTGGGGACGGGCTACAACCAGCGGGTCGCGGAGTGCCGCGAGGCGGCGCGCGTGCTGCTGGAGGCGGCGCACCTGCCGGTGCCCGACGGCGGCGCCCGGCTGCGTGACGTGCCGGTGGAGGCGTACGAGCGGCTGAAGGACGCGCTGCCCGATCCGCTCGGCAAGCGCGCGCGCCACTACTTCGGCGAGCAGGCACGCGTCGCGGCGGGGGCCGAGGCGTGGGGCGGGGGTGACGTCACGCGGTTTGGCCGGCTGGTCAGCGAGTCGGGGCGCAGCTCGATCGAGAACTACGAGTGCGGGGCGCCGGAGCTGATCGCGCTGTACGAGGCGCTGCTCCATGGGCCGGGGGTGTACGGCGCGCGCTTCAGCGGGGCGGGGTTCCGGGGATCGTGCCTGGCGCTGGTGGATCCCGCGCACTTCGAGACGGTGGGGGAGCGCGTGCGCGCCGCGTACGTCGGCCAGTTCCCGCAGTATGCCGAGACGTTTGGGTTCTTCCGCTGCGCGCCCGGGCCGGCGGCGCACGTGGTGGGGGGCGCGGGGGCCACCGCGTGAACGCGCTGCTGCTCGCGGCGGGGTACGCGACGCGGCTGTATCCGCTGACGCTGCACACGCCGAAACCGCTGCTGCCGGTGGCCGGGAAGCCGATCGCGGGCTACATGGTGGAGCAGCTGGCGGAGGTCCCCGCTATCGGGCGACTGCTGGTCGTGACCAACCACCGCTTCGCTTCCCATTTCGAGGCGTGGGCGCGGGAGGACGCGTCGCGCTTCGACATCGAGGTGGTGGACGATGGCACCGACACGAACGAGACGCGGCTGGGCGCGATCGGCGACGTGGCGTTCACGCTGGCGCGGTACCCGGAGCTGGCGCGCGAGCCGCTGTTCGTTCTGGGGGTGGACAACCTGGTCGACTTCCGGCTGGGCGACCTGGCGGACGACTTCACGCAGCGCGGCGGGGGGTCGACGGTGATCTGCCTGACGCGCGAGAGCGATCCGGCGCAGCTGCGCCGCTCCGGGGTGGTGACGCTGGGGGAGGACGACCGTGTGGTGGGGTTTGTGGAGAAGCCCCAGGAGCCGCCGTCCGACCTGACGTGCCCGCCCTTCTACGTCTACCCGCCGGGGGCGCTCGCGCTGATCGGCGACTACCTGGCGGCGGGGGAGTCGGCGGACGCGCCGGGTAACTTCATCGCGTGGCTGCACACACGGGCGCTGGTGTATGGCCACGTGTTCGAGCAGCGGCGCTATGACGTGGGGACACCGGAGACGTACGCCGAGGCGTGCCGGCTGTTTGAGGCGCGCGCCGCCGGGGCGGCGCGGCGTGCCTGAGCGACTGGCCGGTGGGAGTGGCGCGGCTGCTGGTGGGGCAGGCGGGATGAGCGGTCAGCCGATCATCACGACCACGACTGGGCGCCGGCTGGCGTGCTCGCCGGCGGGGGTGTGCGGGATCGTCGTCGACGCCGAGGAGCGCGTGCTGCTGCTGCGTCATCCGGATTCGAGCGGCGCGTGGGAAGTGGTGAACGGGGCGCTGGAGGCGGGGGAGACACTGCTGG
>DASTZM010000124.1:0-2481 GCA_035764305.1 Chloroflexota bacterium
CCGCGCCGCTCGCCATCCTCTACGTCTACCCGACCCCCGGCGGCGCTTCCCCCTCGCTCGAGTGGCTCGGCGCATCGCCGCCCGGCTCGACCACCTGATGCCGCTCGCCGGAACGCTGTATGCCGCGCGCCACCACGGCTGCCGCGTGACCGAGTACGGCTGGCGCGGCCATCGCCTGATCGTGCTCGAAAACGAGCTGCTCCGCGTCGGCGTGGTCGCCACCAGGGGCGCCGACGTCGTCGAGCTGCGCCACAAGCCCACCGACCTCGACTTCCTCTGGCACTCGCCCCACCCGGTCCTGCCGCCCGCGCTCGCGGTGCCTACCACGCCCACGCCGTCCGGCACGTTCTTCGACCAGTACCACGGCGGGTGGCAGGAGAGCCTCCCCGCCGGCAACGGCACCCCCGGCGAAGGCAACGCGCGCCTCGGATTGCACGGCGAGGTGAGCAGCCAGCCGTGGGACGTGCATCTCGTGGAGGAGCGCGAAGCGCGCGTCTCCGTCGAGTTCTCCGTGCGCGGCCGTCGCACCCCCTTCTTCCTCCGCCGCACCATGACGCTCGAGTCGGGGCGGCCGTACGTCGCCCTCGACGAGACGCTGGTCAACGAAGGCGAGGAGCCGGTCCCATACGTGTGGGGGCACCATCCGGCGTTCGGCCCGCCGTTCCTCGCCGGCGGCTGCGTGCTGGATCTCCCCGCGGCGCCAGTCACCGTCTCGAGCGGCCTGACCCGGCCACGCTACGCCGCCGGGACGTACGACGCCTGGCCCGCGCTGCGCTCCGCCGCCGGCGGCGCGACCGGAAGCGCCGTCGACGCCAGCCGCCTCCCCGGCAAGGACGCGCGCACGATGGACACGCTCTACCTCGACCTGCACGGTCTCGAGCGCGGCTTCGCCGCCATCCGCAACCCGCACCTGGACATCGGCGTCGGGCTGGAGTGGGATGCGCGCGCCTTCCCCTACGTCTGGTCATGGCAGGTGTTCGGCGGTGCCTCTGGGTACCCCTTCTACGGCCGCGCGCACCTCGTCGCCATCGAGCCATTCACCGCGCCGATCGGCTCGCGTGACGACGCGGTGCGTACCGGACACGCGCGCACGCTCGGCCCCGCCGAGGCGCTGACTACCTGGCTGCGCGCCGGCAGCATCGCGGCCGAACGCCCCTTTTCGGGATGGTGATATTTGATAGCGTTGGCCGATGCGCCTTGCGGATAAGGTGGCCGTCGTGACCGCGGGCGCATCGGGGATCGGACGCGCCACTGCGCAGCTCTTCGCCCGCGAAGGCGCGCGCGTCGTCATCGCCGATCTCGACGCCGAGCGCGGCGAGAACGCCGCCGCCGAGATCCGCCGCGCCGGCGGTGACGCCCGGTCGATTCCCACCGACGTCGCCAGCGCCGGCGACGTGAGCCACCTGATCGACCAGACCGTCACCGCGTACGGGACCGTCGACGTGCTCTTCAGCAACGCCGCCTACCTGCGTGACTTCAAGCCCGCTCTCGACACGACCGACGAGGCGTGGGACCGCGCGTTGTCGGTCGGCCTTTCGGGGGCGTTCCGCTGCGCCCGCGCCGCGCTGCCCCATCTCGCCGACCGCAAGGGCGCCATCGTCTTCACTTCGTCGGTCGGCGCGCTGGAGGGCTTCCACGGCTACGCGGCGTACTGCAGCGCCAAGGCGGGGCTGCTCGGGCTCGCGCGCAGCCTGGCGATCGACTACGGACCGCGGGGCGTGCGCGTCAATGTTGTCTGCCCGGGCGCGATCGATACACCGGTCATGGCCGCGGCGCACGAGCGGCCGGAAGTCATGCGCCGCGTGACCGAGAAGAGCGTCCTGGGCCGCATGGGCACCCCCGACGAGGTCGCGCGCGCCGTGCTCTTTCTCGCGTCGGACGAGGCGTCGTTCGTCACCGGCGCCGTACTCACCGTCGATGGAGGATGGACGCTTGGCTAGACCGCAGAGCGCCGCGGCGCGGCTGATGGTGGACTTCCAGCAGATGGCGGCCTTCGTCGAGGACCCGCTCGTCCTCGACCGGGGTGAGGGCTGCTGGCTGTGGGACGACCGCGGGCGCAAGTACTTCGACGGCCTGTCGGGCGTCATGGTCGCCAACTACGGTCACGGCAACCGGCGCATCGTCGACGCCGTCGTCGAGCAGCTCGGCCGGCTGGCCTTCGCCGCGCCGACGCTCGCCACGAACACCCGCGCGCTCGAGCTTGTCGAGCGGCTGCGCGCCCTCCTCCCGGGCTTCTCCACCTTCAAGCTCCTCTCTGGCGGCTCGGAAGTGACCGAAGCCGCGCTCAAGCTCGCCCGCCAGTACCACAAGCAGAGTGGGAATCCCGGTAAGTACAAGGTCATTTCGCTCTATCGCGCCTACCACGGCGCGACGATGGGGGCGCTATCCGCCACCGGCCATCCCGCCATGCGCACGCCCTACGAGCCGCTCGTCCCCGGCTTCCTGCACGTCCTCCCACCCGACCCGCACCACCCACCCAAC
>DASTZM010000125.1:0-11211 GCA_035764305.1 Chloroflexota bacterium
GGTCACAGTTCGGGCACCTGCCGTTCAGCACGATGTTCCTCGGCGAGGAGGCGACGCTGGCGATCGGGCACGGCACCGCTGTGCTGTACGACGCGGGGAACGAGCGTGATGGCGGGCGCGAGCTGAAGATGGAAGACCTGCCCGCACCCGCGGAGGAGGAGAATCTGCCGAAGCATCTGATCGCGCGACTGGAGAAGGGAGAGCAGGCGGTCGAGTCGGCGGGTATTCGCCACCACCGCGACGTGGCGGAGATCCTCGACGCCGGGTTGCGGTCGGTGCGGTCGCAGGCAGTGGTGCGCCTGCCGCTCCCACTGCCGCTAATGCAGGCCGCGGACTACTAGACCGGCTCGAGCTTCACGTAGCGACCGCCGATCACCCACTCGGCGGCGTAGACGCTGCCCGCGGCATCGGCGGCGATTCCGTGCGGGCCATTGAAGAGGCCCGGGGTTATGTCGGGCGGGCGGATGGGCTGGCCTGACGCGTCCAGGCGATTCGGCCAGCCCGGAAGCTGCACCACGTCGGTGTTGGCGCCCAGAATAGCCACGACGCGGTCGTCGGGGTCGAGAACCGTGATCCGCGCACCGCGGAACTCGGCGACGAACAGCAAGTCTCCCGACGACGCGAAGGCCGTGGGTGTGATCAGCGTCGCACCGGGCGCCTCTGGGCCAATGCACCGCTTGAAGGTGCCTTCCAGGTCGAATACCTGGATCCGCGCGTTGGTGCGGTCGGCGACGTATAGCTCGGGGTCGCGCTTGGCCGGACGCCGGTCGACCCACACGGCGTGGGGCGTCTTGAAGCGCCCGGCGGCACCTTCGTCGCCGGAGAGCGTCTGCACGAGTCGCTCGCCGCGGTAGCGGTGCACCAGGCTCTGGCCGTAGCCATCGGCGATCCACACGTCGGCGTCATCTCCCACCGCCATTGAGGTGGGTGAGAACTTCCCCTCGGCGTACGCGGGATGCCCGGGCACGCCGTAGCGGCGCCGGACCGAGCCGTCTCGCGCCACTTCCAGCACCTGCCCCCCTTCGGGCGCGGAGTGGGCCGGATAGCCGGGACCCGGCAGCCGCTTGGCGCCGTTGTCGGCGATCCAGATCGCGTCGCCGTGCGCCGCGATGCCGTGCGCGTCGGTCACGTCAAGGCGGAACGAGCGGGCAAGCGTGCCGTCGGGACGGAAGAAGAGGATCAGCGGCAGGCCGGCATGGCAGGTGACGATCACGCCGTCAGGCGTCACCGCCATGCCAGGGTGGGCCCACCCGCTCGCCGCGGCGTCGGGGCTGGGCATCTCCCGCGCCCAGTCCTCGATCCAACGATACGAGTGCTTCCCGCTGCCCGTCATCACTGCGCTGGCTGCTTGTGTCATTCCGTGATCTCCACTGCTTTGCCTCTCTCGGCAGAGGCGTACAGGCCGTCGATGATCCTCTGCACGTTGAGTGACTCTTCGGGTTTCACGAGGACCTCGGCCTTGCCCTCGATGCACTCGGTAAAGCGCTTGAAGCGCAGGAAGTTGCCTTGCTGTCCATCACGCCCGGAGGGGATCTCCTTGGGCGTGACGTCGTCAAGCGTCTTGCCGTCGTCGACCAGGATGCGGAACGGGTTGGTGGTCGCGCCGCCGCGCGTGCCGTAGACCTCGGTGCGGCGCACCTCGGGCTCGGCCTGGTTGATCAGCCAGGAGGTCTCCAGGAAGAGCGTCGCACCGTTCTCGAAGCGCACGAAGCCCGCGCACAGATCCTCGACGTCATAGCGCGCCGGATCGAACGGTCCCCAGTTGAACAGGCTGTTCTGCTGCGCGACGTGCGGCGTGTGCGCCAGCCGGTCGTAGGTCGCGCCGTAGACGCCGATCGGGCGCGGGTTGCCCATCAGCCAGACGGTGAGATCGAGCGCGTGAACCCCGATGTCGATCAGCGGCCCGCCACCGTTGAGCTTCTTGACGGTGAAGACCCCGCGTGAAGGCACACCTCGCCGGCGCAGCGCCGCCGCCTTGGCGTAATAGATCTCGCCCAGATCGCCCGCGGCGATGCGCTCGTGGATCGCCTGCGCCGCGGCCGAGAAGCGCCCACCGTGGCCGATGGTCAGCACCTTGCCCGTCTCGCGCGCGACGGCCGCCATCTCCCTCGCTTCGGCGACGTTCATCGCCATCGGCTTCTCGCACAGCACGTGCTTGCCGGAGCGCAGTGCCGCGATGGTGGCTTCCTTGTGGACGAACGGCGGCGTCGCGACGGTCACACCGTCGAGCGAATCGTCCTTGAGGAGGTCGTGGAAGTCGGTGACGTGACGCGGGATGGCGAACTTCTCGGCCATCGCTTTGGCCGCGGCTTCGTTGACGTCGGCGCACGCAACGAGCCGGCACACGCCCTCGTCGTGCAGGCGCTTTAGGCTGGGAGCGTGCGAGCCGTTGGCGATCCCGCCGCAGCCGATGATGGCAATGCGAGGCGGCTTGGTCGGTGGCATGGCCCAGGAGCGTACCGTGTACGCTCCTGGGCCATGCCACCGTCTTTTCGCTTCCACCACGTCGCCTTCCGCGTGCGAGACTTCGACGCCAGTATCAAGTGGTATGGAGAGGCGCTCGGGGCGGTGGAGGCGTTCCGGGCGACGCGCGACGACGGGTCGCCGCAGCTTGTCTACCTGGAGTTTGGGCCAGGGCAGTTCGTGGAGCTCTTCCCGAACGGGAAGAACCCGATCGAGCAGCCCGCAGATCCGATCGGATACGGCCACTTGTGCCTGCAGGTGGAGGACCTGGACACGACGCTGAAGCACTTCGCGGCGCTGGGGGTCGCGCCGCTCGCCGCGCCGCGCACGGGCACCGCCGGGCAGAAGCTGGCATTCATCAAGGACCTGGATGGGAACCGGATCGAGCTGATGGAGATCCCGGCAGGGTCGAGGATCTACCGTCCCTAGTCGCTAGGCGCAGTCGTTCTTGGGGAACTGGCCGCTCCTGACGGCTTCCATCCAGCGGATGGTGTCCTGGTAGCCGGTCTGGCGGATCAGCGTGTGCGGCAGATTGGGGTAAGCGACGTACTGCCCCTTCCCGCCTGCGCTGCACAGCTCCTGCATGTAGGTGCGCAGCGTTTCGGGTGCCACCACCGTGTCGTTCGTCCCGTGCAGCACCAGCACCGGTACGTTCTTGGCGCTGGTCGAGAGCCCTGCCTTGTTCTGATCGAAGATCTGCTTCAGCGCGGGGAATTGCTGGCCGAGCGTCCCCTGCTTGAGGGCACCCAGGAACTCGGGCGAGTAGATCGCTGCCGGGTCGTCGCCGTAGTAGCCGACGACCTCGTCGATGCACTTCGTCGTCACGTCGCGCTCGAGCGTCGGCAGCAGGCGGGGCTGGATGAGCTTGTCGATCGGTACCTTGTCGGCGCCGTAGTAGTTGGCGTAGGAGTAGAGGACGTAGGGGCCAAGCGACGGCATGTCCTTGAACAGCGTCGAGACCTCGCTGCGCGGTCCGTAGCCGACGACCCCCATCAGCTTTAGCTCGGGGGCGTACTTCGGCGCCAGGTCGCGCGTCGCGAAGGCGACGTAGCCGCCGTGCGAGTAGCCAGCGACGAAGACGGGGTTCTGCTTCTGCGCAGGCTGCTTCGTTGCCGACGGCTGACCCGCAGACGCAGAGTCGAAGAAGCGCAGTGCGGCGCGAGTGGCGTCGAGCATGACGCGCGCCTGCTGGTCGCCGACGTAGTAATGGTGCAGGCGGGGACCGTCGTTGAAGCCTTCGTAGTCGGGCATGACTGCGATGTACCCCTGGCCGGCGTACGTCAGGAGGTGGGAGTGGAAGTCTCCCCAGGAGCGCTCGTTGGGCTGCTCGTTGGGCGGGGCGCACTGGTCGTTCAGGCCGGTGGTGCCTGGCCCGAAGACGTAGAGCGGGAAGGTCGACGCCTGGTCGCTCTTGGGGACGAAGAGCTGCGCCACGACTTTGAGCGGCTTCTCGTCGCGGTCGGTGGACTGCAGCTCGACGCGATACCAGTCGACGCCGTACCTGGCTGGCAGCGCGCCGCCGACGAGGAACTTGTTGGCGACGGCGTTGATCTCTTCCACGCCGACGGTCCCCTTGTGCTCCTTCTTGAGGATCGCGCCGCGCTGATCTTGCCCCGAGGGCGCAGTCCATGGAGGCGCGGCGGATGCCGCCGGCTGTGCCGGCTGCGCCTGCTTGGAGGCCTGTCCGGGACCGCAGGCAGTGAGGAGCGCGCCGGCGAGGCACAGCGAGATGAGGGTGCGGAGGGGACCCATCGATGGGAGCCCAATGCAACATCGGGGCCAATCCGGTTCCTTCGGCACTCCGACGGGCGGCGCCGCGGGCTGCCTCCGATGCGGGCGGGGCGCCTAGAATGGATTCGTGGCGGTCTGGGAGCCAACGGAGGCTCACTGGGAGCGCAGCGCGCTAGCGCGCTTCTACCGGCGGTTGGGCTGCCCCGACCTCGCCTCTTTCCGCGAGCGCGCCGCGGGCGATCCGGCCTGGTTCTGGGAGGAGATGGTGCGGGAGCTAGGCCTGAGGTGGACGCGCCCGCCCGACCAGACGCTCGACCTGTCCCGCGGCAAGCCGTGGGCACGCTGGTTCCCGGGAGCCGGCTTCAACTACACGACCGCGGCGATCGATCGGTGGATCGACGAGGACCGCGGCGACGAGCCGGCGCTGATCTGGGAAGGTGAGGACTCAAGGACCCGCGCGCTGAGCTACGCGCAGCTCCACGACGAGGTAGGACGCGCGGCGAACGCGCTGCGATCACTCGGCGTGGAGCGCGGCGACCGGGTGGGGATCTTCATGCCGCTCACCATCGAGTGTGCGGTGGCGACCCTGGCGTGCGGGCGGCTCGGTGCGATCTTCACGCCCATCTTCTCGGGCTACGGCGCGGGCGCGGTGGCGACACGCCTGAATGACAGCGGCGCCAAGCTGCTGATCACTGCAGACGGCTTCCCCCGGCGCGGCCACCCAGTGGCGATGAAGCGCGTCGCCGACGAGGCGGTCGCCCAGTCGCCGAACGTGGAGAACGTACTGGTCGTGAGGCGAAGCGGAGGGGAGCTGCAGTGGAACCCGTCGACCGACGTGTGGTGGGACACGCTGGTCCCGGCGCAGTCGGCCGACTGCCCGGCTGTGGAGACCGACGCCAACGACCCTTACATGATCATCTACACCTCGGGCACAACCGGTCAGCCCAAGGGCGCGCGCCACGTGCATTCCGGATTCCCACTCAAGGCGGCGGCGGATCAGCTGCTGTGCTTCGACGTTCAGCCCGACGACCGCGTCTTCTGGTACTCCGACATCGGCTGGATGATGGCGCCCTGGCTGATCCAGGGCACGCTCCTGCGCGGCGCGGCGGCGCTGCTCTACGACGGCGCTCCCGACTGGCCGGGGCCGGATCGCGTCTGGGACATCGTCGAGCGCCACCGAGTGAGCGTGCTCGGCATCGCACCGACCGCGATCCGCGGCCTGATGCGCCAGGGCACCGACCACGTCCGCAAGCACGACCGCAGCAGCCTGCGCGCGCTGGCGTCGAGCGGCGAGCCGTGGAACCCGGACGCGTGGCTGTGGTACTTCCGCGAAGTCGGCGAAGCCCGCTGCCCGGTAATCAACTATTCGGGAGGCACCGAGATCTCTGGCGGAATCGTGGGCTGCACGACGATCGAGTCGCTCGAGCCGTGCGCCTTCTCGGGTCCGGTGCCAGGCATGGCGGCGGACGTCGTGGACGCCGACGGGCGTCCCGCACGCGGGCAGGTGGGCGAGCTGGTCGTCCGCCAGCCATGGGTGGGCATGACGCAGGGCTTCTGGCGCGGGCCGACTGACGCCGACCAGCGAGGCGAGACCGAGATGGCGCGCGCGGCGGACGAGCGCTACCTCGAGACCTACTGGTCCGCGCTCGCCGACACGTGGGTGCACGGCGACTGGGCGGTGATCGACGACGCGGGGCTGTGGTACATCCAGGGGCGGTCGGACGATACGCTGAAGGTGGCGGGGAAGCGCGTCGGACCGGCGGAGGTGGAAGGGGCCGCAATGACGCACCCGGCGGTGGCGGAGGCCGCGGCGGTGGGCGTGCCGCACGACCTAAAGGGAGAGGATGTGGCGCTGTTCTGTGTCGTCAAGCCGGGCCACACGCCGGACGAGGCGCTGCAGAAAGAGATTGCCGACGCGGTGGTGGCGGTGCTGGGAAAGGCGCTGCGTCCCGGCATGGTGCGCTTCACCAAGGAGCTGCCCAAGACGCGCAACGCCAAAGTGATGCGGCGCGTGGTGCGCGCGTTGTGTGAGGGCAAGTCCGAGCTGGGCGACCTCTCCGGCCTGGAGAACACGAGCGCGCTCGACTGCATCCGCGAGGCACTGAAGGCCGCGTGAGCACGTTCCGCTCGCACGTCCGCACCGACTCGGACGAGTTCAAGGCGAACGTCGCGGCGTTCGGGCCGCTGCTCGCCGACCTCAACGGCCGCCTGGAACGCGCGCGCCGCGGTGGCCCCGAGGAGCACCGCGCGCGCCACGAGCAGCGCGGCAAGCTGCTGGCGCGCGAGCGCGTACGCTTGCTGTGCGACCCCGAAACGCCCTTTCTGGAGCTTTCCCCACTTGCGGCGGGCGGGATGTACGACGACGAGGTGCCGTCGGCGGGGATTGTGACTGGCATCGGGTCGGTCGAGGGCAGAGAGGTGATGATCGTCGCCAACGACGCGACGGTGAAGGGCGGGTCGTACTACCCGATGACCGTCAAGAAGCACCTACGCGCGCAGGAGATCGCGCTCGAGAACCGACTGCCGTGCGTCTACCTGGTCGACTCGGGCGGCGCGTACCTGCCCCTCCAGGCAGAGGTGTTCCCCGACCGCGACCACTTCGGGCGCATCTTCTTCAACCAGGCGCGCATGTCGTCGCGGCGCATCCCGCAGATCGCCGCGGTGATGGGCTCGTGCACCGCGGGCGGCGCGTACGTGCCGGCGATGAGCGATGAGACGGTGATCGTGCGGGGGACAGGGACGATCTTCCTGGGCGGCCCACCGCTCGTCAAGGCCGCGACGGGAGAAGAGGTCACGGCCGAGGAGCTGGGCGGGGGCGAGGTCCACACGCGTATCTCGGGCGTGGCCGACCACCTGGCAGAGGATGACCGCCACGCGCTGGCGCTGGTGCGCGAGATCGTCGAGCACCTGGGTGCGGGGCGCCCTGCCGCGCCGTGGCAGCAAGAGGCCCCCGAGGAGCCGGCGTACGACGCGCGCGAGCTGTACGGCGTAGTGCCCGACGACCTGCGCAAGACGTACGACGTACGCGAGGTAATCGCCCGGCTGGTCGACGGCAGTCGCTTCCACGAGTTCAAGGCGAACTACGGCGCAACGCTGGTGTGCGGCTTCGCGCACCTGCACGGCTATCCGGTGGCGATCCTGGCCAACAACGGCATCTTATTCAGCGAGAGCGCGGTGAAGGGGGCGCACTTCATCGAGCTGGCGTGTCAGCGGCGCGTGCCGCTTGTCTTTCTGCAAAACATCAGCGGCTTCATGGTGGGCAAGCAGTACGAGCACGGCGGGATCGCCAAGGACGGCGCCAAGCTGGTCACAGCGGTGGCGTGCGCGCAGGTCCCCAAGCTCACCGTCGTGATAGGCGGGAGTTTTGGGGCGGGGAACTACGGCATGTGCGGGCGCGCGTACGGCCCGCGCCAGTTGTGGATGTGGCCCAACGCGCGCATCTCGGTCATGGGCGGACAGCAGGCCGCGAGCACGCTCCTGACCATCCGCCAGGACGCGCTCCGCGCGCGGGGCGGGGAGATGACCGAAGAGGAGCAGGAGGCGTTCAAGCGGCCTGTGCTGGAGTCGTACGAGCGCGAGGGGAGCCCGTACTACTCGACGGCGCGCCTGTGGGACGATGGGGTGATCGATCCGGTCGACACGCGCAAGGTGCTTGCACTTGGGATCGCCGCCGCGCTCAACGCGCCGATACCGGAAACCACGTTCGGAGTCTTTCGCATGTGATGCTGGACATCACCCGGCGCGGCGCGGTGCTGCACGTGCGGCTCAATCGTCCGGAGGTGCGGAACGCTTTCAACGGCGAGCTGATCGAAGCGCTGCACCGCGCCGTCTCTTCGATTGAAGACGGTGTGCGTGCGCTCGTACTCTCGGGCGAGGGGGCGGTGTTCTGCGCCGGCGCAGACCTCAACTGGATGCGCGCCCTAGCCGGGTGGACGCGGGAGCAGCACGAGGCGGACGCCGAGCGGCTGTTCGACATGCTCCGCGCGCTGGACACCTGCGCCGTACCGACGGTGGCCCGCGTGCACGGGGCGGCGCTGGGTGGCGGCATGGGGCTGATCGCGGCGTGTGATGTGGTGGTGGCCGCGGAGGGGACACAGCTCGGGTTCACGGAGGCGAAGCTCGGGCTCTTGCCGGCGGTGATCGCGCCGTTCTGCGTCGCCAAGATCGGTCCAGGTCACGCGCGCGCCCTGTTCGCAACGGCCGAGCGCTTCGACGCCGCTCGCGGCGCGCAGATTGGCCTCGTGCACCGCGTCGTCCCCGACGGACAGCTCGACACGGCCGTCGAGGCCGTCCTAAGCGAGCTACTGACCAGCGCTCCGACCGCGACGGCCGGCGCACGCGAGCTGGTCCGCCGCGTCGCCTGGCAGGCACCATCGGACGTGCGTGCCTACGTCGCCGAACTCAACGCCGGTAGCCGGTGGAGCGACGAGGGGCGGGAGGGCATGTCGGCCTTCCTCGAGAAACGCCGACCGAGGTGGGCGGAGCGGTAGTGCCACTCTTCACCAAGGTTCTCATCGCCAACCGAGGTGAGATCGCGGTGCGCGTCGCGCAGACGTGCGCCGAGCTGGGGATCCGTACCGTCGCGATCTATTCCGACGCCGACAAAGACGCGCTCCACGTCCGGCGGTGTGACGAGGCCGTCCACATCGGCCCACCGGCGGCACCCGAGAGCTATCTCAATATCGATCGGATCGTCCGATCGGCCCGCGACACCGGTGCGGACGCGGTCCATCCTGGCTACGGGTTTCTCTCCGAAGATGCACGTTTCGCCGATGCGTGCCGCGACGCCGGCGTGTCGTTTGTGGGTCCCTCCCCCGAAGCGATGCGTCGTCTGGGCAGTAAGCGCGGCGCGAAGCGGCTGGCGCGCGCGGCGGGGGTGCCCGTCGTGCCCGGCTACGACGGCGACGACACCTCGCCCGAGCGACTGACGCGCGAAGCGGAGGGGATCGGGTTCCCCCTGCTCATCAAGGCGTCGGCCGGCGGCGGCGGCAAGGGCATGCGCGCCGTCTCATCTCCTGCCGACTTCTCGGACGCGCTGGAGAGCGCGCGGCGCGAGGCCATGGCGGCGTTTGGGGATGACGTGGTCCTGCTCGAGAAGCTCATCGAGCGCCCGCGCCACGTCGAGATCCAGATCCTGGCAGACGCGCACGGGAACGTGACGCACCTGGGCGAGCGCGACTGTACGGTGCAGCGCCGCCACCAGAAGGTGATCGAGGAGAGCCCGTCACCCGCGCTCGACGCGGCGCGGCGGGAGGAGATGGGGCACGCGGCGGTCGCGCTGGTGCGCGCCGCGGGGTACGTCAACGCCGGCACGGTCGAGTTCGTCGTCGCGCCCGACGGCGCGTACTACTTCCTGGAGGTGAACACCCGCCTGCAGGTCGAGCACCCCGTGACCGAGTTGGTGACGGGCCTCGACCTGGTGGCTGAGCAGCTGCGCATCGCCGCCGGCGAGCCTCTGAGCGTTCGCCAGCAGGACGTCCGTCTGCGTGGCCACGCGATCGAATGCCGGGTCTATGCGGAGGATGCGGCGCAGGGCTACCTGCCGTCCACAGGCACGCTCACACGCTTCGCTCCACCGCTGGGAGCGGGGATCCGGAACGACGCCGGCGTTCGCGCGGGAAGCGAAGTGACTCCCTACTACGACGCGATGCTGGCCAAGCTGATCGTGCACGCGCCGACGCGCGACGCGGCGATCGGGCGGGCGCTGTTCGCGCTTCGGCGGTATGCCGTCGGCGGCGTGACGACCAACCTGCCGCTGCTGACGGCGATCGTCGACTCGCCCGAGTTCCGGTCGGGGGACGTGTCGACGCGCTTCCTCGACGAGCGGCTGAAGCAGCTGCTGGAGCACGCGCCGGAGCCGCACGTGATCGACGAGCCCCCACCCGCCACTGTCCCACCGATCGACTACAACCCGTGGCGCGGAGGACGGGCTGTCTCGCCAAGGGCACGCCGGCGCGGCGGGCTCCGTGTGGACGACGTGGCGCGAGTCGGTGGGGAGGCGAGCGCCGCGGGCGGCAGGGTGACGGCGCCGCTCACGGGGACCGTCGTCAAGGTGGGTGCCAAGGAGGGGGAGAGCGTCGCGGCGGGCCAGACCGTCTTCGTGCTGGAGGCGATGAAAATGGAGATCGCCGTCGAAGCGCCGCGCGCCGGTCGTCTCACGCGCATCGCGTGCGCTCCGGGGGATCTGGTGCAGCGTGGAACCGTCCTGGCGGAGATCGGCGAGTGATCGGCCTCTTGGGAGCGATCCCTACCTCGGTCGAGGTGGTGGAGGTGGGGCCACGCGACGGCCTTCAGAATGAGTCCGAACTGGTAGCGACCGCAGACAAGCTACGTTTCATCGGCCTCCTGGCCAGCGCTGGGTTCCGGCGCATCGAAGCGACCAGCTTCGTGCACCCCAAGGCGGTGCCACAGCTCGCGGACGCAGCGGAGGTGATGGCGGGTCTGTCGCCGCGGGGTGGGCTGACGTACATGACGCTGGTCCCCAACCAGCGCGGGATGGAGCGTGCGCTCGCGGCGGGCGTGCGCCACATCGCAGTCTTCACCGGCGCGACTGACTCGTTCACCCGCCACAACGTGAACATGACCGTCGCGGAGAGCGTGGCAGCGTTCCGGCCAGTCCTGGAGTCTGCGCGCGGCGCGGGCGTGCGCGTGCGTGGCTACGTCTCGGTCTGCTTCGGCTGCCCCTACGAGGGACGCGTCGCACCGTCTGCTGTCCTGGAGGTGGCCCAGCGCTTGCTGGATGTCGGCGTCGACGAGGTGGCGTTAGGCGACACGATCGGCGTCGCCACGCCCAACCAGATCCCCGAGGTGGTCGAGCCGGTCGGAGAGGCCGCCGCGCGCGGGCGCGTGGCGCTTCACTTCCACGACACGCGCGGGACCGCGCTGGCCAACGTTCTCGCCTCGCTCCAGCTCGGCTACGCGACGTTTGACGCCTCGGCCGCCGGCCTGGGCGGCTGCCCCTACGCGCCCGGGGCCGCTGGCAACGTCGCGACCGAGGATCTCCTCTACCTGCTGCAC
>DASTZM010000126.1:0-2030 GCA_035764305.1 Chloroflexota bacterium
CCCACTCGCCCACGCGGGGTGACGTGCCCAGGACGATGGTAAGCGGGTCGGGGATGCGCTCCGGGCACAGCGCGTAGACCGTCAGCCTGAGGTGGCCCTCCAGGGCGACCAGCGGCGCGTTCCCACCCGCGGTGACGGCGATCAGCTCATGGAAGCGCGCCGCCTCCCCGCGCCGCTAGACCACACGCCCGTCGCGCAGCTCCAGGACGTCTCCCCCGAATCGACGCATGAACCAGCGGTCGTGCGACACTGCCAGCACCGGCCCCGTAAACGCTGCCAGCGCCGCCTCGAACGCTTCCAGAGTCGGCAGGTCCAGGTGGTTCGTCGGCTCGTCCAGCAGCAGTACGTTCGGGCGCGACGCGATCAGCCGCGCCAGCTGCAGCTTGCGCCGCTGCCCGAGGCTCAGCTCTCCCACCCGCTTCTGCACGTCGTCGTGCCGGAAGAAGCCGTGCCGGAAGAGCGAGGCGCGCAGGGAGTCCTCGACGCCGCGCTGCCCGGCGCGGTAGGCGTCGAAGACGCGCTGCGACACGTCCAGCTCCTCTTGCTCCTGGTCAAGATAGCCCAGCCTCACGCCCGGCGCACGCGTGACCGTGCCGTCGTCTGGAACCTCCACTCCCGCCAGGATGCGCAGCAGGACCGTCTTCCCCGCGCCGTTGTGGCCCGTCAGCACCAGCCGGCTGTCCCGCCGCAGCGCCAGGTCCACCCCCGCCAGCACCTGTCCTCCGCCGTAGCTCTTCCGCACGCCGTCCGCCGCCAGCGCCACCTGCCCGGCATATCCCGCCCCGTCGAACCCCGCGTCCAGGCGCAGCGGGTCGGGAGGCCGCAGCAGCGGCTCGGCCTCGATCCGGCGCAGCTTCTCCTGCGCCGCGCGCACGTTGCGCGACACCGCGCGCTGCACGTTCTCGCCGAAGAACGTCTTGGCGTACTTGTCGTTGTCCGGCGGCGGGCGGTTGGTGTGCCCCACCCGCCGTGCGCTGCCCGTGACCACCGCCCGCAGCGACCTGATCTCCTCCTGCTCGCGCTCGTACGCCTCGCGCCACTGCGCCAGCTCCTTCGCCTTCGCCGCCGCGTATGCGTCGTAATTGCCGGAGAAGACCCGCGCGTCACGCAGATACTCGTCGATCTCCACCACGCTCGTCGCCATCCGGTTGATCAGCTGCCGGTCGTGCGACACGACGACGAACGCGCCTCGCCGCGCGCCGAGGAAGCGCTCCAGCCAGTCCAGCGTCGGCAGGTCCAGGTGGTTCGTCGGCTCGTCCAGCAGGAGCAGATCCGCCGCGCGCAGCAGCAGCGCCGCGAGCGCGACGCGCGCCTTCTCCCCGCCCGACAGCGTCGCCACCTCGCGCTCGCGCGGCAGATGCTCGATCCCCAGCCCGTCAAAGACCTCCTCGATCCGGTGGTCCAGGTCGTACCCGCCCAGCCGCTGGTACTCGTCCGCGACGTCGGCGTGCTCCAGCAGGAGCGTCTCACCCCCGGGCCCGCCGCCGGCCAGCGCCACCTCCAGCGTCCGCAGTCGCTCGCCCAGCTCCTGCAGGCGGCGCTGCGCCGCCCGCACGATGCCGTCCACCGACTCCCCCGCTTGCGCCTCCACCGCCTGCGGCAGGTAGCCGATGTCGATCGGCCGGGGCACGACGATCTGCCCCGCGTCCGCCGCGACGCGGCCGGCCATGATCTTCAGCAGCGTGGACTTGCCCGCGCCGTTGGGACCCACCAGCGCGATGCGATCCGTCTCGTTCACCACGAACGAGACGTCGTTCAGAACGACCTGCGGCCCAAACCGCTTGGACACGCGGTCGACGGCGAGCAGCATACGAAGACCTCCGGGAGCCGCCCGCGATCGGCGGCACGCGCAACGCCCCTGCGGGCGGACCGGTTGACGAGGTGGGTAGCTCCCGCGGCCCGGGGTGGGCCGGCGCGGTGCGGAGGCACGCGCGGGCAAGCGGCGCGGAGGGCCGCTCGCGGTCTCTGGGCGGAAGCTACGCCGTCAGGCTGATCATCGGAGGCAGCCGCGCGACACGCCGGCGTGGCGG
>DASTZM010000127.1:0-9833 GCA_035764305.1 Chloroflexota bacterium
CGGCCACGCTGATCACGACGTCGCGCTGCACGGACACGGTGTCGCCGCCGGCGATGGCGCACGCCGACTGAGCGGCAAGGTCGCGGAGCCCGTCGTAGAGATCATCGACGTGGGCCAGTGGGGTGTCGGCCGGGAGGCCGAGCGAGATGAGCGCGAGCAGCGGCGCCGCGCCCATCGCCGCGACGTCGCTCAGGTTGACCGCCAGTGCCTTCCAGCCCAGGTCACGCCACCCGGTGAGCGCCAGGTCAAAGTGCACCCCCTCGACCAGCATGTCGGCGGTGGCGACCATCCCCGCGGGCGGCTGACGCCAGATGGCTGCATCGTCCCCAATCCCGCGCACGCGGCCGGGCCAGCTGTCCGCCCCCGCGACCGTTGCCGCGAGCCGGGCCAAGAGGCCAAACTCGCCGGTCTCCCGTACGGTCGCCACGCGCGTTCCAGGGGAGAAGGGTACAAGGGGTAGAACTCGCCGCTCATGGGATACCGGGTGCTGTCGATCGCGCCCACGTCTTTCTTCGCGGACTACGGGTGCCACGTCCGCATCCTGGAGGAGGCGCGGGCGCTGGGTCGCCTAGGCCACGACGTGACGGTTTGCACCTACCACACCGGCGCAGACCCGGCGGGCGTGCGGGTGGTGCGCATGCCGGGGGTACCGTGGCACGCCGAGGTGCGCGTCGGCTCGCACTATCACAAGCTGTACTTCGACGCGCTGCTCGCCGCGCGCGCGCTCGCGTCGATGGGAGGGGTAGACGTGGTGCACGCGCACCTGCACGAGGGGGCGCTGATCGGCTGGCTGGTAAGCCGCGTGCGCCGCGTTCCGTTGGTGTTCGACTATCAGGGCAGCCTCACGCGCGAGATGCTCGACCATCAGTTCCTAAGCGAGTCGAGCCCGCTCTACCACGTCTTCCAGTGGCTGGAGCGCACGATCGAGCGTTTGCCAGACCTGATCTTGACGAGCACCGAGCATCAGCACGCCGCCGTCAGCGCGCGCGTCACGAAGCCAGTGGCGGCGCTGCCCGACGCCGTGGATTTGGACGCCTTTGGCCGGCCGGATGCGGCGCGTGTCGCGGCGTTGCGGGCGCGGCTCGGCATCCCGCCGCAGCGCCAGGTGGTGGCATACGTAGGACTGCTGGCCGAGTACCAGGGTGTGGGTGACCTGATCTACGCCGCGCGCCAGGTGGTGGAGCGCCGCCCGAACAGCCACTTCCTGATCATGGGCTACCCCGGCATCGAGCGCTACACGCGCCAGGCGTACGACCTGCAGCTACTGGACCACGTGACCTTCACCGGGCGTGTACCGTACGGCGAGCTCGCCGAGCATCTGGCGCTGGCGGACGTCGCGGTTTCGGCAAAGGTCTCCGCGACCGAGGGGAACGGCAAGCTCCTGAACTACATGGCGATGGGGCTGCCGGCGGTGGCGTACGACACGCCGGTGGCGCGGGAGCTGCTCGGCGCGCTGGGAACGTACGCGCCGCCGGGCGACGTCACCGGGCTGGGGCACGCGCTCCAGTCACTGCTGGACGACGCGGATCGGCGCCGGGTGTTGGGCGCCCAACTTCGCGCGCGGGCGGAGAGCGAGTTCTCCTGGGACGCCGCGGGCCGGCGTCTGGCGGCGCACTATGACGACCTGGTGCGCGCGGGAGCCCGCGCTAGACTCAATCCGGATGCCCGCCGCGTCTGACGAGCAGGTCCCGAAGCCGCTCACCTACACGCTGATGTACCACTTCCTGTGGTGCCTCCTGTTCTGGCTGAGCGCACTCACGCTGTTCCTGCTCTTCCTGGGCGCCAACCGGCCGGACTGGGGCGCGGCGCTCACGTTTGGACCTCCGGCGGCGCTGGGGGTGCTCGGTCTCATCGCGGGGCTGGGCGCGTTCGCGACGTACGTCGTGCGGGTGCAGCTGCTGCTCGGCGAGATCACCAAGGAGGACGGTTTCCGCTGGTCGTCCCGGTCGAGCTGGGCGGTGATCGGGCTGGCACCGGTGTTGTTTGCCGTGTGGAAGCTGGCGGCGGAGCCACTGGCGCGCGCGCACTGGGGCGGTCAGGAGGCCGGGTGGCCGGTCCCGGTCGAGATGACGATCGCGGTGACCCAAGTGGAAGTGGTGGTGTGGTGGCTCTCCCATCTGCTGAGCGTGCGCGGGCTGGCGCGTGGTCGCAAGCGCTACCTCGGCGCGGCACTTGCTACCTAGAGGGTTCGGAGGCGGTTTCTGATGTTTCTGGTCAAGCTGGTCTGGTTCCTGGTCACACTCCCCTTCCGTTTGGCGCTGTTCGCCATGGGCCTGGCGTTCTGGGTCCTCACGCTGCCGCTGCGGATCGTGTTCGGCACGCTCGCGCTGATCGGGCTGGGGCGCGTCGCGCAGCTGGCGATCGTGGGCGCGGTGGGGTACTTCTTCTACAAGCTGGTGAATCCCGATCCGGAGGACCTGCTGCCACCGGCGCCGACCCAGGCGGAGCTGAACAAGGTTCCTTCCACCTAGAGGAGTTGACACTGCGGGCGGGCTTTGTCATACTGCCCGCAACTTCATACGCAGGCGTGGATCGGGACTAGTACGTCCGACCGCTGAGTCGATAGAGAGCCGGGGACGGTGGAAACCCGGCGACGAGGCGCGGACCGAATGGACCCGTGAGCCGCTCATCGAACGTCTCACGACCAGTAGATCGAGCCGGGGTTGTGCCCCGTTACCAGCGACACGGATGTGACTGCATCCGGCAGAGTGGGACGCCTATGGCGTCCAAGCGGGGTGGCACCGCGGGAAGTCTCTTGACCTCTCGTCCCATGAAGGACGAGGGGCTTTTTGTTTCTAAGGGACCTCACTCACGTGGCCGCAAGCATCTATCCAACACTGGAACAGGCGCGCGACCTGGCGCGGCAGGGCAACCTGATCCCGGTCTACCGAGAGGTGCTGGCCGATATGGAGACGCCTGTCTCGGTCTACCGCAAGATCGCGCGGGGCGGGTACTCCTTCCTGCTGGAGAGCGTGGAAGGCGGTGAGCGCCTGGCGCGGTATTCGTTCATCGGGACGGAGCCGCGGCTCACGGCGACGCTGCGCGACAACCGCGCCGCGGTGCGCCCCGCGGGCGGCGAACCGAGCGAGTCGCGCTTCGACGACCCACTCGAATTCGTTCGTGACCTCCTCGCGCCGTACCGGCCGGTGCCGCTGCCGGACATGCCGCGCTTCCAGGGGGGTGCGGTGGGGTACCTGGCCTATGAGTGCGTGCGGTACTTCGAGGATCTGCCCGTCCCGGAACGGGACGATCTACAGCTGCCGGATGCGGTGTTGATGCTGGCGGATTCGCTGGTGGTGTTTGATCACGTGAAACACCGGATGCGGATCCTGGGGCATGCGGATCTGGTGGCGCATGGTGGGGATGTTGAGGGTGCCTATGCGGCGGCGGTGGAGAGGGTGAATGAGATTGCGGCGCGGCTGTACGGGGCGTCGTCCGGGGGACGCTGCGCTCCCCCGGGCCCCCTAGCCGATTCGCCGGGGGGCTCGCTCGCTGCGCTCGCTCGGCCCGCCGAACCCCCGGTGCTGACGAGCACCTTCACGAAGGACGTGTACGAGTCGGCGGTGGCGCATGCGAAGGAGTACATCTCCGATGGGGACATCATCCAGGTGGTCCCGAGCCAGCGGCTGTCGCGACCGGTGAGTGCTTCGCCGTTCTCGGTGTACCGTGCGCTGCGGGCGGTGAATCCGTCGCCCTACATGTACTTCCTGGAACTGGAAGACATGCACATCGTGGGCGCGTCGCCCGAGATGCTTGTCCAGGTAGAGGATGGCGTCGTCCGGACACGTCCGATCGCCGGGACGCGTCCGCGCGGCAAGGACGAGAAGGAAGACGAGGCCCTGGCCGACGAGCTGCTTGCGGACGAGAAGGAGCGCGCGGAGCACATCATGCTGGTCGACCTCGGCCGCAACGACGTAGGCCGCGTCAGCGCGCCCGGCACGGTGAAGGTCACGACGCTGATGGACGTGGAGCGCTACTCGCACGTCATGCACATCGTCTCGCAGGTCGAGGGGCGACTGCGCGACGGCTGCGACGCGTACGACGCGCTGCGCTCGTGTTTCCCGGCGGGGACCGTCTCCGGCGCGCCGAAGATCCGCGCCATGCAGATCATCTCGGAGATTGAGCCGTGCCGGCGAGGGCTGTACGCCGGGGCGGTGGGCTACTTCAGCTACGGTGGGAACCTGGATACCGCGATCGCCATCCGCACCATGGTGATCAAGGACGGTACGGCCCACGTCCAGGCGGGGGGAGGAGTGGTCTACGACTCGGTACCCAAGACCGAATACCAGGAGACGCTCAACAAGGCTGCCGCGCTCCTTCGGGCGCTCGACTTCGCGGAAGAGGTAGAGACGACGGAGTCGACCGAGACGGCCCACGCGACAGCAGAGCCACTCATCGCGGGAGCGCGCGCATGATCCTGATGATCGACAACTACGACTCGTTCACCTACAACCTGTTCCAGTACCTCTCCGAGCTGGGCGAGGACGTGGAAGTGCACCGCAACGACAAGATCATGGTGCCGCAGATCGCCGCGCGCAACCCGGAGGCGATAGTCATATCGCCGGGGCCGTGCACGCCCAAGGAGGCCGGAGTTTCGGTGGACGTGATCCGCGAACTTGGCCCCGGGATCCCACTGCTCGGCGTGTGCCTCGGGCACCAGTGCATCGGCGAAGCCTTTGGCGGTGTGGTGAAGCGCGCGCCCGAGATCGTGCACGGCAAGACGTCGCTGATCTACCACGCGAACACGGGCGTCTTTCGTGGGCTGCCGACGCCGTTCGAAGCGATCCGCTACCACTCGCTGATCGTCGAGCACGACACGCTGCCGGCCGAACTAGAGACGACGGCGCGCACCGAACACGGACTCATCATGGGGCTGCGCCACAGGGAGCACCCGATTGAGGGGGTGCAGTTCCACCCCGAGTCGATCAAGACCGATGTGGGGAAGGACTTGCTGCGCAATTTTCTGAATCTCGCCAGGAGGCGGAACTGATGATCATCGAAGCGCTCGGCCGGGTAGTGGAGAAGCTGTCTCTGACGAGAGAGGACGCCGCCGCCGTGATGGAGGACATCATGGAGGACCGCGCCACACCGGCGCAGTTCGGCGCATTTGTCACGGCGCTGCGGCTGAAGGGGGAGACGGCGGAGGAAATCGCGGGCATGGCGCAGGTCATGCGTGCCAAGGCGCTGCGTGTCCCCACCGACCTGCCGGTGGTCGACACGTGCGGGACGGGCGGAGACGGCTCGGGGACATTCAACGTGTCGACCGCGGCGGCGTTTGTCGTGGCGGCGGCGGGCCAGCCGGTGGCGAAGCACGGCAACCGCGGCATGACGAGCAAGTGCGGCAGCGCCGACGTGCTCGAGGCGCTGGGCGCGAACATTGCGCTCGGCCCGGACGCAGTGGCGCGCTGCATCGAGCGGTCCGGGATGGGCTTCATGTTCGCGCCGGCCTATCACCCGGCGATGAAGTTCGCCGCGCCACTGCGCCGCGAGATTGGCATCCGCACGGTCTTCAACATTCTGGGGCCGCTGACAAACCCCGCAGGCGCGAAGCGACAGGTGCTGGGCGTCGCCAGCCACGAGGCACAGGGGCGGCTGGCGGGGGCGCTCAAAATACTGGGCAGCGAACGCGCTCTGGTCGTGCACGGCGCCGAGGGGCTGGACGAGGTCAGCCTGGCCGGGGCCACGTACGTGCTCGACGTGCGTGATGGCGACGTATCCGAGTCGGTTGTCCATCCCGAGCAGTTCGGCGTGCAGGCTGCACCGGCAGAGGCGATCAGGGGCGGGGATGCGGCGCAGAATGCCGCGATCATCCGCGGCGTGCTCGGCGCAAACGGCGATGCCACCGGAGCGCAACGCGACATCGTCGCGCTCAACGCTGCGGCAGCGCTCGTCGCGGCGGGCGCCGCGGACGACATGCTGACGGGCCTCGAGCGCGCGCGCGAGGTGATGCGCAGCGGCGCCGCGCTGCGCGCGCTCGAGGCCTTCGTCGCCGCCAGCCGGGAGCTGGCCAACTAGGGGCGCGGCGTGAGCATCCTCGACGAGATCCTGGCGCACAAGCGCGGCGAGGTGGCGGCGGCGCAGGCGGCGGTGCCGCTCGCGCGGCTGCTCGACGAGGCGCAGGCGCAACCGCCGGCGCGTGGCTTCGCCGCCGCGCTGCGCGGCCCGGCGGACGCCAGCGCACCGCGCTTGATCGCCGAGATCAAGAAGGTCTCGCCGGCCAAGGGGGCGCTCAACCCGGACCTGGACGTGCGCGCCATGGCGACGGTCTACGAGCGCGGCGGCGCCGCCGCGATCTCGGTGCTGACGGCCGAGAAATTCTTCTCGGGCCACCTGGACGACCTGCGCGCCGTGCGCGGCGCCGTCGGACTGCCGGTGCTGCGCAAGGACTTCGTGGTCGACGCGTACCAGCTGGCCGAAGCGCGCGCCGCGGGTGCCGACGCGGCGCTCCTGATCGTCGCCGCGTTCGATCAGCCGCTGCCGGCCATCGCGGGGCTGCTCAAGGCGGCGCGCGAGCTGGGGCTCGACTGTCTGGTAGAGGTGCACGATGAAGCCGAGCTGACTCTCGCGCTGGACGCGGGCGCCGGCGTGATAGGCATCAACAACCGCAACCTGAAGACGTTCGAGGTCTCGCTCGGCGTGACCGAGCGACTGGCGCCGCGCGTACCGGCGGACAAGGTGCTGGTCAGCGAGAGCGGCATCACGAGCGCGGAAGACGCCCGGCGCGTGCGCCGCGCCGGCGCGAGCGCGGTGTTGGTGGGGAGCGCGCTGGTCAGCGCGGGTGACCCGGCGCAGAAGGTCCGCGAGCTGGTGGCGGCATGATCGTCAAGATCTGCGGCATCCGGTCGCTCGACGCCGCGCGGGCAGCGGCGGCGTCCGGGGCGGACCTCCTGGGCTTCAACTTCGCCCCGGTCAGCAAGCGTCGCATCGACGTCAAGACGGCGAAGGAGGCGATCGCGGCGTGCCGCGCGCTGAATCGTCCGCCCCAGATGACGGGCATCTTCGTCAACCAGCCGCTGCACGAGGTTACCGAGATCTCACGCGAGGTCGGACTGGATTACGTGCAGCTGAGCGGCGACGAAGACGCGGCGTACTGCCTGGCGGTGACCGCACGTGCGCAACGGCTGCTGATCAAGGCGGTGCGACTTGGCGATCCGCGAGGGATGCCCGATGTCGACGAGTTGGGAGGACTGGCGGACGCTCTTCTGGCCGACGCGTCGGTCGCCGGCTCCTACGGGGGCTCGGGGCAGGCATGGGACTGGTCCGACGCCGCCGGGCTCGCGGCGCGGTACCCCGTGCTGCTGGCGGGCGGACTGCGGCCCGACAACGTCGCCGAGGCGATCAGCACGGTGCGCCCGTGGGGGGTGGACGTCGCCTCGGGCGTGGAGACCAGCGGACGAACCGACCCCGAACGGGTGCGGGCATTCATTCAGCAAGTGAGAGAGCATGAGCACAGCGACACTGACAACTGAGCAGCCGGCCGCGGCGCAGGCGGCGCGCAAGACCGTCCTTTCCGGTATCCAGCCGAGCGGCAACCTGCACCTGGGCAACTACCTGGGGGCGATCAAGCGCTGGGTCGAGCGTCAGGAGGAATTCGAGAACTTCTTCTGCATCGTCGACCTGCACGCGATCACCGTGCCCCAGGACCCGGCCGAGCTGCGCAAGCACACGCGCGAGCTGGCCGCGATCTATCTCGCCGCGGGACTCGATCCGCAGAAGGCGACGATCTTCGTGCAGAGTCAGGTGCCGGCGCACGCCGAGCTGGGCTGGATCCTCAACTGCGTCACGCCGATGGGGTGGCTGGAGCGCATGACGCAGTTCAAGGACAAGTCCGCCAAGGAAGGCGACAACCGCGAGCGGATCAGCGCCGGGCTGTTCGACTATCCCGTGCTGATGGCGGCGGATATTCTGCTTTATCGCGCGACGCACGTCCCGGTGGGGGACGACCAGAAGCAGCACGTCGAACTGACGCGCGACGTCGCGGAGCGCTTCAACCGCCTCTACGGCGACACGTTCGTCGTGCCCGAGCCGATGATCCCGCCAACCGGGGCGCGCATCATGTCACTCGAAAGTCCGAGCGACAAGATGAGCAAGAGCGATCCTTCGCCGGGGAGCCGGATCAACCTGCTCGACGCGCCCGACGCGATCCGTAAGAACATCATGCGGGCGACGACCGACAGCCAGCGCGACATCGTCTTCGACCCCACGCGGGCGGGCCTCTACAACTTGCTCACGATCTACGAGGTGCTCTCGGGCGAGTCGCGCCCCGCGATCGAGGCGCGGTACGCCGGCAAGGGCTACGGCGACCTCAAGCGCGACCTGGCGGACCTGGTGATCGCCTCGCTCGAGCCGATCCAGCGCCGCGCGTCCGAGCTCCTCAGCTCGGGTGAGCTGGAGGAGATCCTGACCCGCGGCGCCGAGCGCGCCGCGGGCGTCGCCGCTGAGACGCTGGCGAGCGTCAAGCGCGCGATGGGCTTCATCTCGTGACGGGCGCCGCGGGGTCTATCGCGCCGGAGACACAAGCCGTACCGGGCCACTTCGGTCAGTACGGTGGTCAGTACGTGCCGGAGACGCTCATGCCGGCGCTGGGCGAGCTGATCGCCGCCTATGACGAGTCAAAGACCGATCGGGCGTTCCAGCGCGAGCTGGCCGAGCTTGCGCGGCACTACGTTGGGCGGCCGACGCCGCTGTACGAGGCACGCAAGCTCTCGCAGCATGCGGGGGGCCCGCGCTTCTTCCTCAAGCGCGAGGATCTGGCGCACACCGGCGCCCACAAGATCAACAACGCGCTCGGTCAGGGGCTGCTGGCGAAGCGCATGGGCAAGCAGCGCATCATCGCGGAGACGGGCGCGGGGCAGCACGGCGTGGCGACGGCGACGGTTTGCGCGATGCTGGGGCTCGAGTGCGTGGTCTACATGGGCGAGGAGGACGTGCGCCGCCAGTCGCTCAACGTCTTCCGCATGAAGCTCCTGGGGGCCGAGGTGCGCCCGGTCACGAGCGGCTCGCGCACGCTGAAAGATGCGATCAACGAAACGATCCGAGACTGGGTCACGAACGTCGAGTCGTCCTACTACATCATCGGCTCGGTCGTCGGGCCCCACCCGTATCCGACGATGGTGCGCGACTTCCAGGCAGTGATCGGCCGTGAGGCGCGTGCCCAGGTCATCGAGCAGACCGGTGGTCTGCCGAAGGCGGTTGTGGCGTGCGTCGGGGGCGGCAGCAATGCGATGGGGATCTTTCACCCGTTCGTCGACGACCGCGAGGTGCAGATGATCGGCGCGGAGGCCGCGGGGCACGGGGTCGAATCGGGCAAGACCGCCGCGACGCTCTCGATCGGCCGCCCCGGCGTACTGCACGGCGCGCGCTCGTACCTGCTGCAGACGGGCGACGGTCAGGTGGTCGAGGCACACAGCATCTCGGCCGGCCTCGACTATCCCGGCGTGGGGCCGGAGCACTCACACTACAAGGACACGGGGCGGGCCGAGTACCACGCCGTGACCGACGACGAAGCGGTCGACGCGCTCCAGCTGCTGTGCCGTAGCGAGGGCATCATCCCCGCGCTCGAATCGGCACACGCCGTCTCGCTGGCGGTGACGCTCGCGCCGCGCTTCGGCCGTGACGACGTGGTGGTGATCAACCTCTCGGGACGGGGCGACAAGGACATGGGCACGGTGGCGTCGGTGCTGGGGGTGTCGCTGTGACCGCGAGCGCTGCCCCGGCGGCGACGAGGGGACGCATCGGCGCGACGATCGCTCGTCTGCGCGCCAGAGGCAGCTTGGCGCTGAATGGCTGGCAGACGATTGGCTATCCCGACCGTGACGCCGCACGGCGACTCG
>DASTZM010000128.1:0-3832 GCA_035764305.1 Chloroflexota bacterium
TCTCCGCGCGCGTCTCGCACTGACCTGTGGTGGCCATCTCGCTCCAACTCTACACGGTTACCGCTACCATGTCAAGGTCGCTGGGAGGGAGCGGAGGCGGAGGGGGCGGCGGGCTCGGCGGCGAGGGAGCGTTCGAACGAGTGGTTGAGGTTGGCGCGCCAGGGCTCGGCGGGGCGCTCGTTGAGCTGGGCGCGCACGCGGTTGTTGCGTAGGGCGTGGTCGACCAGGTCGCCACGTAGACGCGCGATCTCGGCGGCGTGGCGGGTGGCGCCGTCGCCGTGGGCGAGGTTAGTCAGCTCGTTGGGATCAGTCGAGAGGTCATACAGCTCGATGTCGCCGTCCGCATACTGCGCGAGCTTCCACCGGCCGTCGAAGACCATCGTGCTGCCCAGGTTCTCGCTGAAGACGACGTCTCGCACGCGGGCGGAAGGATCAGACAGCGCCGGCGCGATGTTTGCGCCCTGCAGGAAGCGCGGCGCCTCCACGCCGCACGCGCGGTAGAAGAGCGGCACCAGGTCCAGCGTGCTCACCAGCGAGGGGCACCGTCCGCCCCGCGCGACGCCGGGACCGCGCACGAGTAATGGAACGTGCGCCATGCACTCGTAATAGAAGCTCTTGTACGCCAGGCCGTGGTCGCCGAGCGCGTCGCCGTGGTCGGACGTGAAGACGATCAGGGTGTTGTCCAGCTGTCCCGTCTCCTCGAGCGCCGCCAGGATCTTGCCGATCCCCTCGTCGATGAGCGAGATGTTGGCGTAGTAGTGCGCGCGCCAGCGCCGGATCTGCTCGGGCGTCGCGGATGACGGATCGATCTGGTACTGCACGCTCTGCCGGCTGCCCTGGTTGCGGCGCTGCTGGGCGCGCGGCTTGGTCGCCAGCTCCTCCGGACTCCCCACCGGCTCCGGGATCGGCGCGTCGTAGTACATCGACGCCATCTCCTCGGGCGGGTCGTATGGGTCGTGGGGTCCCGGGAAGCTGACCCACGCGGCGAACGGACCGTCGGCGGCGTTGGCCGACAGCCACTCGGCGGCGCGGTCACCGACGAAGCCGTCGACGTGGAAGCGCTTCGGCGCCGGAGTGACCGACGCCTGGAGGTGCTCGAAGTAGCCCGGCTTCTCGGTGGGGTGCCACTGGCGCAGGCCGTGCGCCAGGAGGTACTTCGAGTAGTCGTCGGGCAGGTAGGTGTGGCGCTTGTCCTCGGCGGTGATGCGTTCCAGGAAGCCGTAGCGCGCGTCCCACGGGTGGAAGTGCATCTTGCCGATGGCGGCGGTCTTCCGCCCTCCCGCCTTGTCGCCAAACTCGGTCAAAAGCGCGGGCCAGACGGGGACTGACTCCGGGAGCCAGTGGCTGTTCCCCATCACGCCGGTGGTGGATGGCCACATGCCGCTCATCATCGCGGCGCGCATCGGGACGCACAGCGGGGCAGGGGTGTAAGCGCGCTCGAAGACGACTCCCTCGCGCGCCAGCCGATCGAGGTTGGGGGTGCGCATGAACTCCAGCCCGTAGCAGGGGAGCGAGTCCCACCGCTGCTGGTCTGTCGTAATAAAGAGGAGGTTGGTTGGGCTGGTGGCGGGGTTTACCGGGGAGTCCACGAGGACTTACGTTCTATCACCTGCACGCGCATGCTCTCGAACGTCGCCTCGAACTGCGCGACGTCGCGCGCCACGGCGGTGTCGCGCATGGCGATCTCGCGCAGGTTGGTCCCGACGCGCCCCATGCGGTCGAGCAGCGCCGCCACGTCCCAGACGCCGCCCATGATGCGGTTCAGGTCATTGCGCAGCCGCGTCTCGAGGGACGGCGTCGCGCGGACGCGCCGTGCGATCAGCGCCTTGGGCTCTTGCAGCGGGTCGAATCCGACGTCGAACACCTGGTCGGCGCCGTGCGGCATGAGCACGAAGCGCCCTCCATCCCTGGGGTTGGCGTAGAGGTAGTAGTTGTTGTTGTTGAACATCGGCCCATCCCAGTGGGCCAACAGTCCGTCGAGCGCGAGGGCGGCAATGAAGCGGTCCAGGTCGAGCAGGCGGCGCACCTCGGTCTCGAACTGGCCCTCCGGCGCCGCAATCGCGGCCGCGAGCGCGCGGACGTCGTCCCGCTTCTTGCCCTTGTCCTCGTCCTTCAGCTCGAGCACGAGCGGGTTGTCGACGTTCTCGGTCAGCTCCCCCGGCGCGTTGCCCTCGTAGAGGTTGCCCTTGTCGCTGTCGAACGTCCGCTCGAGGAACGGGTCGTCGAACGGCTCGACCATGACGAAGACGCCGTAGGGCTTGCCGTTCAGCGTCACCGCGCCGTGGGTCGTGCGCGGCGCGGCCAGGCCGGCGCGCCGGTAAAGGTCGTACGCCAGGTGCTCGTGCAGAAAGGACGCGTCCTGGCGCGCGTTGTTGAGCGTGAGCTTGTCCATCCCCTTCGGGTTGTCCTTGCCGAAGGTGATGGTGAAGCCGGGCTTGCCGTCCAGGTTGGACGACGAGCCGATCGACCCCTTCTCCTTGATGCGCGCGCCCGTGTAGCGCGTGCCGTCGATCGTCACGTCGCAGTCGATCTTGGCCTCGCGGTCGAGGTCGAGCAGCGGCAGGCGCGATGGATCCAGCACGACGACGTCGATGACGTGGGCGAGGTCGGGGGAGAGCACCTCGTCCACTGTCCTGGCGCCGCGCAGCGGTGGCGCGGCGAGTACGCCGGGCTGCCCCGGCGCCGGGGTGATACCGGGGCCGCTCGGCGCCAGCGGCGGGGCGCTCGACGCCGGCGCGGGGGTCGGCGGCGCTGTCGGGCCCCCGAACGGCGCGCACGCCGCGGCGAGCAGCCCGCCCAGGGCGGCACACCCAGCCAGCACCACCCGCCGCCTCGACGCCATGGCGCTCAGTGTAGGTCAGTCGGCGGAACCGGCAACCTGGTAGGAGGTTCGGTACACCGTCTGGACGCGGGAGGCTGCCCCGCGTACCATGCGCACTCGGATGGCCGGGGGAGCCCTCCTTGCGCTGCTGGTTCTGTTTGCCGCGGCGTGCGGCCCGCCGGGCGCTGCCCGCGTGACACCGCCGGCCCCCTCCGGCAGCGCCGCCACTGCCACCGCCGCCACCCCCGGCCCCGTCTCCGGCACGGCCCCCATCAAGATCGAAGACGCCTTCTACGTCTTCCCAGATGACGGCGTCGCGCCGCTGCTGCGCTTCATCGACAGCGCGCAGCGCACGCTCGACGTGTACGTCTTCGACCTCTCACACAAGGACGTCGAGCAGCGTCTGCTGGATGCCCAGACGCGGGGCGTGGCGGTACGCGCCGTCGTCGAGCCCAACCCGACCGGCCGCGAGAAGCAGGCGCGCGCGACGTACGACCGGCTGAAAGCGGCCGGGATCAGGACGGAGTACGCGCCGAAGCGCTTCTCCAAGACGCACGTCAAGGCGCTGGTGGCCGACGGCGAGCGCGCCTGGATCGGCTCACCCAACTTCGTCTCGGAGTGGACGGCGCAGCGCGACTACGCCTACACGACCACCGCCCCGGCCACGGTGCGGCAGCTGGCGTCGATCTTCGACGACGACTTCCGCGGCGCGCGGGGCGACGCGACGGTCGACTTCGAGTCCGACCTGATCGTCAGCCCGATCAACAGTCGGAGCGCGTTCACGCGCCTGCTCGTGGGCGCGTCGACCTCCATCGCGGTGGAGCACGAGGAGCTGGACGACAAGCTGCTGGCCGATCTGCTGGTCGACCGCAGCAACGCCGGGCTGGCGGTCACGGTGCTGGTCAAGGACGTGGGAGGGATCAGCCGGCTGATCTCGGACCTGCGGCCGGCGCAGACACAGGTTCAGGATCGACCACAGGAGGCTCGTTCATGGGGGAATCGTCGAGGCGC
>DASTZM010000129.1:0-2673 GCA_035764305.1 Chloroflexota bacterium
GCCTCGGTGCGCAGCGCGGCGGCGGCCAGCGCCGCCGCGCGGTAGGCCCAGGTGGCCTCGCGAAGCTCGTCGGGCGTGCAGCGCCCAAGGGCGGCGTCCCGCAGGCGCTGGCGGTAGCGCTCCCGCGCGGCGTGGAGCGCCGCCTCTATCTCGTTGGCCCGCTGCGCATCCATGGGGCGCGCTGCTCCGGCTCGGTCACCGCGCGGCGGTCAGGCCGCGCGGCCCGGGAAGCCGCGGCCGGCGCGCGGGCGGCTCTCTCTCGCCAGCGCCGCGAGGAAGACGAGCCACGCGTCGTCGCTGCGGGTAGGCACGCGGGCGGCGGCGCAGGTCGCCTTGTACGTCTCGACCGCGCCGAGCAAGCGATGCTCGAGCGGCGTGTGCTCCGCCTCGCACCGGGCGGCGCGCGCCGCGCCGGGCCCGATTCCCTGTGGCCGGCGGTCGGGTTGGGCTGGATGGTGAGTCTGGACGTACATGTCGCGATCCTTCTGCTGTGCGCACTGTCGCATGCCTGGGGGGCGCGGGCATCCGGGAAAAGCCCGGATTGGCGCCGCCCACGCCGGCGTGGGCGGCGCTAGCCCGCGGGGCTGGCGCCCAGGGCGATCAGCACCGAGACGAAGATGGCGTGGAGCATGAGCATCGCCACGATGAACATCCCGACCAGCCACGAGTTGGTCGCCTGCATCGCGCGTTCCTCAGCGTGCCGCCTCTGCCGGCTCGCGGACGGCGCCCACCGGCGCGGCGAACGAGCCGACCATCGGGCTGACCAGCCGCTCGTAGTCGGCGTACTTCATGCTGATCGTGTCGGCGTGCGTGCCGGCCTGGAAGTAGATGAGGTCGTCCTTGGTCAGCGCCTCGTCGACGTAGACGGGAATCTCGTACAGGTTGCCGAAGGGGGGCATCGCACCGGTGGCGCAGTCCGGGAACCAGCGCGCCAGCTCGTCCTCGCGGGCCAGCCGGGGCGTCTTGGTCTCGGTCACGTAGGCCACCGCGCCGAGGTGCACGCGCTCGTCGGCGGGAAGGACGAGCATGATGGGGCGGTCGCCGGCGACCATCATCACGACCTTCGCCATGGAGCGGGCGGGCACGTGCTCGCTCGCCGCCACCTCACGCGCGGTGTACGCGAGCGGGTGGCGCTGCACCTGAAACGGCACCCCCTGGTCCCGCAGGTAGCGCTCCAGTGTCTCGAGGCAGGCCATCGTGTGTTGTCCTTTCGTACCACGATGGTCGCGCGCGCGCCTTGCGGGAGACGTTGCCCGCCGTCAACGCTCGGTCTACGGGGCGCTGGACCTCTGGATGGGCCAGGGAAAACCCTGAGGCGGCGCGGCGAGGGAGGACGTACTGTAGGCGCGAAGGGAGCTGTTCAGCCGATGTCCGTTTCGCTCACCAACGAGGAAGCAGTGCTGCTCGAGCGCGTCCTCACGCAGTGCCTCTCCGATCTGCGCTCTGAGATCCACCACACGGACAGCCGCCCGCTGCGGGCCGCGCTCAAGCGGGACGCCGAGGCGCTGAACGAGATCGTCCGGCGCCTCGCGACGCCCGTCAGGGAGCCGGTTCCGGTCTAGCGCCCTGGGCGGGCGGCGCCGGAGGACGCCGGTGACCAACTGTTCACGGCGCGCAACCCGTCCCACAACCGCACGCAGGCATCCTTCCCGCGGAGGAGGAGATGCGCCTATCACCGGCACACACCAGGCACGCCTCGGACACCGCAGGTAAGGGCAGCGCTCTCGAGCTCGCCCTCGCGCTCGCCCTGATCGCCGTGAGCGTGGCGATCGTCGCGACGCAGGCGCCGGCCTGGGCAGCGCTCGATCAGATCGTTGGGCGCGCGGTGCGATTCGCCGCTGCGCTCGTGCTCCTGATGGTGGGCGTCGTGCTGGTGCTGCGGCGACGCGTGGGCGCGCGTGTGGGGACGTGAGATCGTTCCGCGGGGTGCTGTTCCCGTTCGACGGATCGGGGCTGGCCGAGGCGGCGGTGCGGCACGCGGTGCGTCTGGCGCAGGGCGCCCGCTGCCCGCTGATCCTCGTGCAGGCCGTGGCCGCGGACGCGGAGCGGCACCAGGTCCGCGGGGCGCTCTATGCGCTGGGGCAGCGCGTCTGGCGTCAGGGGCTGGGCGTGGAGACCCACGTTGGGGTCGGTGCGCCTCCGGACGTGATCACGGAGGCGGTGCGCGAGTGGGACGCCGGCGCGGTGGTCATGTCCACGCACGGGCGCGGCGGGCTCACCGGGATGCTCTACGGCAGCGTCGCGCAGCAGGTCGTGCGGCACGCCGGTGTCCCGGTGATCCTGGTGCCGGCCGGGTGCACGCACCAGTGGCCGGAGCCCGGCGACCGGCGCCTGCGTGTGCTGGTGGCGCTGGACGGCTCTGAGTTCGCGGAGCACGCGCTGCACCCCGCGCTGGCGCTGGCGCGGGCGCTCTCGGGAGACGTGACGCTGACGCGGGCGGTCGATCCCACGGCGTTCTACGACTGGCACGGCGTGCCGGCCATCCCAGCGCGCCTCGCCCAGGCGGACCCGGCCGAGATTCTGGAAGCAAACGCCCGCCAGTACCTCGAGGCGGTGGCGAAGTCGGAGGCAGCGGCGGACGCCGACGCGCGCGTGGTGACAGGGATTGGTCAACCGCTCAAGGTTCTGGTCCGCCTGGCGCACGAGCACGGGGTGGACGCCATCGTGGCGGCA
>DASTZM010000130.1:0-2300 GCA_035764305.1 Chloroflexota bacterium
AGCACGGCTGTCTTGAGGCCACTGAAGCTGAAGTCGTACGTGCCGCGCATCCAGGGGCGCGTGAACTGCGACGCGGGTGGGACGTGCAACAAGCCGCTCGCGTCGCGCAGTCGCTCGACCGCGCGCTGGACGGCGGGACCGCCGGGATAGCCGAGCCCCAGGATGCGCGCTACCTTGTCGAACGCCTCTCCCGCGGCGTCGTCGCGCGTGCGCCCCAGCACCTGGTAGGTGCAGTGCTGGCGCATGAGCACCAGCTCCGAGTGGCCGCCCGAGACGACGAGGCACAGCAGCGGAAACTGCGGCGCTCGCGGTTCCGGGAAGATGCGCCGGCCGTCTGCGCCCAGCCAGCGGTCGCGCTTGATCAGCCAGTTGGCGTAGACGTGCCCTTCCAGGTGATTGATGCCGACGAGCGGTACGCCGCGCGCGAACGCCATGGCCTTGGCGGCGTTCACGCCCACCACGAGCGACCCGGCCAGCCCAGGGCCGTAGCTCACGCCGATGGCGTCGATCTGCTCCCAGTCGGCCCCCGCGGTCTCGAGCGCACGCTCGACGGCCGGCATGATGCCGAGCACGTGCTCACGAGACGCCAGCTCGGGCACGACGCCGCCGAAGCGTCGGTGCAGCTCCTCCTGGGTGAACACGACGTTCGAGCGCATGAAGCGGCCGTCTTCAACGACGGCCGCCGCGGTCTCGTCGCAGCTCGTCTCGATCGCCAGGATGGTGGTCATGCGCTGCTCACAGCCGCGCCGTCCACGTCAGTCTTCCCTGCAGGTCCTGGCGCAGCGCGGTCAGGCGATCGCGGAACTCGGGGGTGTGCAGCTCCTCGCTCCACATGATGACGGCATCTTCGTTGTTGTCGGTGTAGTAGCGCGGCCGGATCCCCGCCTCGCGGAAGCCGAGCTTCTTGTACAGATTCTGCGCGCCCGTGTTGCTGACGCGTACTTCCAGCGTGACCCAGCGGGCATCCTTTTGGAGCGCGACGTCGAACAGTGCGAGCATGAGGAGCTGCCCCAACCCCCGACCGCGGAACTCCGGGCGCACCGCGATGGACGTGACGTGCGCCTCATCGACCATCAGCCAGAGTCCGCCGTAGCCGACGACGGGTGGGTCTTCGGGCTCACTCGCGGCGCGCTCGAACGGGTTGGGAAGGAGTGAGAGTGGGAACGGGCGGGGGTCACGCACGCGGCGCGCGAAGGGCGTCTCGCCGGGGCCGGGCTCGTAGCGCAGGACGACGTAGCGCGCCATGCGGTTTTGCTCCAGCTCGCGCTTGTACGAGTTGGCCGGCCATGTCATGCTGAACGAGTCGCGCTCGATGTCGATGACCTCGGGGACATCCTGCACGCGCATGGGCTCGATGCGGTACGGCATCAGCGCCGACTGTCTCCGCGCTTGAGGTACAGCGGCTGGAGGGCCGCGGCGTCGGATGGGCCGTCGCGCAAGAAGCGCGCGTAGCCCAGCTCGGCGAGGTGCGCCGGACGGCGCAGGGTTCCGGCGGGTGTCGCCACGCGCACCTTGGGCAGCGCCGCGAGCACCTGCGCGCGCTCGGGCCACATCTCGCCCACGATCCACGCGGCGCCGGAGAGCGCCGCGACGTGCTCTATCAGCTCTTCCTCCGAGAGCACGACGAACTCGCCGCGCCGCGTCAGACCGCGCGCGGCGGCGCGGTAGGTACCGGCGTAGACCTGCCCCCGGCCGGCATCGACGAGCGCGACGAGCGTGCCCGTCAGCGCGCGATGCTGGTGGGCCAAGGCGTCGAGCGTGGGAACGCCGACCAGCGCGGCGCCGAGTGCGGCGGCGAGTCCCTTCCCCAGGCTCGCGCCGACGCGGAGGCCGGTGAACGACCCGGGGCCGGTCGCCGTCACGGCGATAGACGTCGCGCGTGGGGGGATCCCGGCGCGCTGGCAGAGCCGTGCGGCCGCGGGCAGCACCTGGGCGGTGTGGCTCCCGCCCACGCGCCACGTCTCTTCGCCCAGCACCTCGAAGCCGCGGCACAGCGCCACGCCGCCGATGGTGCTCGACGTGTCGAAGGCGAGGATGATGGGCGGCTCGGTCTCGATCGGCGACCAGGGGTCGGGGGCGCCATGGATCGCGATCACAGCCCGAACACCTCGCGCTTGAAGCGCGCGACGAGGCGCCGGTAGCGATCGCCGTGGGGCGTGACGCGCAGGGCACGCTTGGTCTCGGTCACCGGGCGCAGCGCGACGACCAACCGGTCGCCCGGGACGAGCGTCTCGGCGCGGTCGGGCCACTCGATGACGGTGACTCCCTCGCCGTAGACGTACTCCTCCAGCCCAATCGCC
>DASTZM010000131.1:0-5987 GCA_035764305.1 Chloroflexota bacterium
GGCGATGGCGGTCGGCCAGACCATCATCCCATCGTCGTAGCCGTAGCCTGAGAACTGGCCGATGTACTCCTCGTCGATGGTGCAGATCGAGACTCGCAAGAATCCCATCTCGGCGTGCGCCATGTTGGACCGGCTGAGGACGTACAGCCGTCCTCCCGTCGCCGCCGCGACGTCGATCGGGTTGTTGAAGCCAGCGCCGCTCTGGGCGAGCTGGCCGATAGCGTGAGAGTAGCGAACGACGTTCGCAACCGCGACGCTCATGGATCCTCCAGGGGATAGGGGGCAGGAGACAGGAGGCCATCCGTCATGTTGAGCGAAGCGAAACATCGCCCAGCCCGTACCCGCATGTCCAGGCTGTGAGATCCTTCGCTGCGCTCAGGATGACAATCCCTTGTCCCCTGTAACCTTGTCAGACGACCGCGAACTGCTCGAAGCTGCCGCCGACGATCGGCTGCGCATCGATCTCGAACCAGCGCTCGAGGATCGATGAGTAGGTGCAGCGGAAGTCGTTGGTATACGACAGATTCCCGATCGTCAGGGTGTCCTCCTTGAGCGACGGGTACTCGCCGTACATGCCGCCCTTGACCGGCTCGCCGATCAGGAACGCGGCCCCGCCGGCGCCGTGATCTGTGCCCGCGCCGGTGTCCTTCACGCGGCGCCCGACCTCCGACCAGAGCAGCATGATCACGTCGTCCGCCTGGTCGTGCGCCTTCAGATCGGCGAAGAACGCGGCCACGGCCTCGGAGACCTCGCGCAGCAGCTTCCCGTGGACGTAGAGCTCGTTGGCGTGGGTGTCGAAGCTGTCGTGCTGGGTGTAGAAGACCCGCGTCCCAAGCCCCGCGAACTTCACCTGGGCGACGGCCTTCAGGCTCTTCCCAATCGGGGTGGACGGGTAGACCACGTCAGACTGGTACTTGTCGAGCACCGTCCCGAGGATCTCGGCGCCCTTCTGCGCGTCCAGGCCGGTCTGGCCCATATAGCGCAGTACTTCGCCTTTGCGAGTCGCCGGCAGGGGCGCCGCCGTGGGCTTGCCCATGTCGTTCCAACCGTCGTCGTACATGCAGGAGAAGACGTCCAGCACCGACTCGCGCTGCCCGACGCCGGACAGGCTGGTGAGCAGCCCGTACGAGTCCAGCTCGGCCACCGAGGCGACCGGCACGCCGGCCAGCGAGAGCGCGCGCGGCAGCCCCCGCCCGAAGCTGACCGCCGTCAGCACGTTGTCGGCCTTCGGATCGATCTCGCGGACCACCTTGCCGAGCCAGCCGTCCGTTGCCATCTTCTCGGGCTCGGCGGTGTACCAGATGTCCATCGAGCGGAAGTGCGAGTAGCTCGGGTTCTCGTACCCCACGCCGTTCACGATTGCCATCTGGCCGTCGTCCCAGAACGGCTTGATCGCCGCCAGGCTCGGGTGGAACCCGTACCGGTCGTCAATCGGCAGCACCGCCTCCGGCTCGATCCTGACCCGCTTCCGTTGGTCGTAGTAGCGGCCGTCCGTGTAGGGCACGACGGTGTTGAGGACGTCGTTCCCACCCGTCAGCTGGAGCACCACCAGGGTCGGCGGCTTCTTCGCTGCTGTCATGTTCTCATCTCCTCGGGGAACCCGCTCGGGACCGTTTCCCCCTCTCCACCGCAATGGGGAGGGGGCCAGGGGGTGGGGGAGACAGGGGGCCCCATGGTAGGGTGGGGGGCTTCCCTCCTACGACAGATACTTATCGAACCAGGCGAAGACCTTTGCCCAGGCATCCATCGCCTGCTCCGGCCGGAACGCCCCACGGTCGTGGTACCAGAAGGCGTGTCCCGCCCCGTCGTAGCGGTGGAACTCGTAGGTCTTGCCGTGCTTCTTCAGCTCGGCCTCGGTGCGGTTGACCTGGTCGGGGTCGGGGTTGCCGTCGTCGTTGCCGAAGATGCCGAGCAGGGGGCAGGCCATGTCCTTGGTGAACTCGATGGGTGGGGTGGGGTCGCCCGGCTTGCGCTCCTCGGGCCTGGGGAAGACGCGCCCGCCCCAGCAGTCGACGGCGGCGTCGAGGCCGCGCACCGTGCACGCGGCGAGGTAGGTCTGGCGACCGCCGGAGCAGAAGCCGATGCAGCCGACCTTGCCGTTGGAGTAGGGCAGTCTTTTCAGGTAGTCGACGGCGCCCTGCACGTCGCCCATCGCCTGGGCGTCCGAGGCGCCGCCGGCGGCGCGCGCGGCGGCGGCGACGTCGTCCCACTTGCCGGGTCCGTGGCGGGAGAAGAGGTGGGGCGCGACGGCGGCGTAGCCGTGGTAGGCGAACTTGCGCACCACCTCCTTGGTCCACTCGTCCCAACCGGGCATATGGTGGATCACCACGACGCCGGGCACGTTGGAGATGCCGACGGGGCGGGCGAAGTAGGACTCGATGAAGTCGCCGTTGTGGCCGGCGATGACCACCGTCTCGGCGATCATGCCTTCATACGACCGCTTGTCTGTGCTGCCGACCGGGGTTGCGGACATGGCTGGTCAGGGTAGCACCAGGTATACGTAGGGCGATGGTCGCCGTGGGTGAACGCGCGCCGCGCGTGGTGTCGCGCGGGCAGGAGCTGGAGCTGGCGCCGGAGGCGTTTGGGGAGCTGCGCCGGTCGGACGACCTCGTGCGGCCCAGGTATGGCGTGGCGGACGTGGAACGGCGCAGCGCGGCGCTGCGCGAGCGGATGGCGGAGGATGGCTACGTTTTCCTGCCGGGCTACCTCGACCGCGCCGAGGTGCTCGACGCGCGCCGGGCGATCTGCTCCCGGCTGGCCGAGCTGGGTCTGCTTCGCGGGGGCGATGCGACGTATCCGGTAGAAGAGGGGATCGTCGTGCCTGGGGCGTCGCTCGCGGAGACGGGCATGAAGCCGGCGGACATTGCGGCGCGGTGCGCGGAGCTCCAGCACCTGCTGTACGGCTATGACGGGCGGCTGATGCGCTTCCACCGCGCCTTCCTGGGCGGTGACGTGAAGCACTACGACTTCACGTGGCTGCGCGTGGTGCGGCCCGGGAAAGGCACGACGTCCCACTGCGACATCGTCTTCATGGGACGCGGTACAAGCAACCTGTACACCGCCTGGACGCCGCTGGGCGACATCGACCGGACCCTGGGGGGGCTGATCGTCCTGGAGGGATCACACAAGAAGGACGACCTGCGCGACTACCAGCAGACCGACGTCGACACGTACTGCGAGAACAAGTTCGACGGCGCGTGGGTGGGTCCCGAGGGGCAGCGCAACCGGCCGGAGCTGGCGACGGGCGGTATCACGGAGGACCACGTGGGGCTGCGCCGCAGAATGGGCGGGCGGTGGCTCACCACGGACTTCCGGATGGGCGATCTGCTGGTCTTCGGCATGTTCCTGGTGCACGCCAGCCTGGACAACCAGTCGGCGGACCGATTGCGCCTCTCGTCGGATTCGCGCTACCAGCTGGCGAGCGAGCCGGCCGACGAGCGGTGGATTGGTCCGCAGCCGCCGGGGCACGGGCCCCAGTCGGGCCGAGGCGTGATCTGCTGAGCTTTGCCGCGTAGGCGAAGCAGCTAGACGGAGACGGCGGGGCTGGCGGCGGGCATCGTCGCGGGGATCGCGCGCGGGAGGATGATCTCAATCTCGGTCCCGCCGCCGGGCGGCGCGTGCACCGCGATGGTGCCGCCGTGGAGCTCGACGATCTCGCGGCTGATGTAGAGGCCCAGGCCCATCCCGGAGAGGTGGCGGCCGGTGTGGGCCTGGAAGAAGCGGTCGAAAACGCGCTCGGCGTGCTCGGCCGGGATACCCGTGCCGTGATCGCGGACGGTGAGGCGCACGCGCCCGGCGATCCCGCTTTGCGGCAGCGCGGCGAGCGTGACTTCGATTGCCCCGCCCTCAGGGGAGTACTTGATCGCGTTATCGAGCAGGTTGGTGATGACCTGCTCGATGCGCAGCGGGTCCACGTCCACGCGCAGCGCCTCCGGTGCGTGCACGACGACGACGTGCAGCCGGGTGGTGCCCTGGGCGCGCTCGGCTACCTCACGCAAGAGCTGGGCAAGGTCGGTGGGGAAGTGCTCGAGTGCCAGCTTCCCCGCGCGCAAGCGCGAGACGTCGAGCAGGCGCTCGACGAGCGTGGCGAGCTTGGCCGACTGCGAGTCAATCAACTCGAGTGAGGTGCGCCAGCGCTCGGGGTCGGCGCTGCCCTCGCGGTCGAGGCGGCGAAGGGTGAGCTGGGCGGCGCCGCGGACACTGGTGAGCGGTGTCTTCAGCTCGTGCGCGGCGATGGAGAGGAACTCCTCGCGCAGCCGAACGGCCGCTTGTGCCTCCTCGTAGAGTCGCGCGTTCTCCTCGGCTGCGGCGCGGAGCCGCTCCTCGCGCTCGGCGACGGCGGCCGCCATCGCGTCCATCGCCGCCGCCAGGCGCCCGACTTCGTCATCGTCTTGCGCCGCAACGGTCGCCGGCCGGGATGGCAGGAGGGGTCGCTTGCCGGCGGCGATCTGCTGCGCGGCCGCGGCCAGGCGGCGCAGCGGCGCGGAGATACGACGCGCGACGAGGGTGAGGAAGACGCCGCCGAGGAGCACGACGAGCGCGACGGCGCTGGCGTCCTCGATCAAGCGCTGGCGCAGGCGCGCTTCCATCGCGGCTTGCGGTCTGGTGAATCCCACGACCCACCCCATGCGCGGTGCAGGGACGAAGACGCCGTAGCGCTCGTCGTGCTGTAGCGGCGTGTGCGCCGCCAGGACCGGAGAGACGTGTCCGCGTAGGGCGGCGGCGACGCCGGGTGCGCTGCTGAGCGCACGCTGGGCAACCGGGATGTCGGGCCGCAGCGTGGAGTGGAGGAGCTGACCGCGCTCGTCGATGAAGACGATCTCCGAGTCGGGAGGCGGATTGAGGGGCAGTCCATCGGCGAGGCGCCCCGGCTGGAAGGCCGCAATGAGGTAGCCGCGCGGTGGCGCGCCGGGCACGCGGACCGGGAGGCCGAAGGCGATGGTGACCTCGCCGGACTCCAGGCCGGCGAGGCTGCCGCTCCAGACGCGCTCCGCGCCGGCGCGGAGCGGTGGGAGGTAGGGTCGCGTCGAGAGGTCGGTCCCCACGCCGGCTCCCGAGTCGCTGGCGACGACGCGACCCGCGCCGTCGGTGAGGAAGATGGCGCGCAGTCGGTTGTACTGACCGATCTGGGCGGCGAGCGCAGGCCCGGCGGTGCCCTGGTCGAGCGGTCCATCCTGCCGGGCCAGGGCGAACGCGGTGGCGAAGGTGCTGCGCTCGAGGTCGCGCGCGAAGGAATCGACCACCGCAGCGACGGTCTGGCCTATGGTGACCGCGTTCTCGAGCTCGGCGGCACGGCGCTCCTCCAAGTCCTGCTGGTAGCCGGCGAGAAGGATGGCTTGCACGGCGAGCAGGACGGCGAGGGCGACGATGGTGACGCGGGTGGCGATCCCGGGCCGCCGCAGCCTGGCGCGCAGTGAGCGACGGCCATACGCGCCCCCGGTCACGCCTGCCGTCACGGCTTAGTCCTTCTTCTTGAGCCGGCCCAGGTGCTGCTTGCGGAACTTAGTGACCTTGGGCGCGACGACCATCAGGCAGTACGGCTGGAAGCGGTGATTGACGAAGTACTCCTGGTGGTAGCCCTCGGCCGGGTAGAAGGCCTGGAACGGCACCACTTCAGTGACGATGGGCTGCTTCCAGATGCGCTGCGCGTTTAGCGCGGCGATCTTCTCCTGCGCCGCGCGCTGCTGCTCGGGCGAGTGGACGAAGATGGCCGAGCGGTACTGCGTGCCGACGTCGGCGCCCTGTCGATTGAGCGTCGTCGGATCGTGGATCGAGAAGAAGACATCCAGGACGTCACCGAACGAGATGCGCTCGGGATCGAACGTGACCTGCACGACCTCGGCGTGCCCGGTGCGCTCGGAGCAGACCGCCTCGTACGTGGGGTTAGCGACGTGACCGCCCGAGTAGCCGGACACGACGTCGAGGACGCCGTCGAGCTCGTCGTAGACGGCCTCCAGGCACCAGAAGCAGCCACCGCCCAGGGTGGC
>DASTZM010000132.1:0-13222 GCA_035764305.1 Chloroflexota bacterium
CCGCCCTTCCAGGGCAGCGCGTACCGTGGCCCGCTGACTGCGGCGGCGGAGGCGGTCGACGCGCAGAACGTGGTGTCCGACATGATGGGCGAGATTCTTGCGGGCAAGCCGGTGATCGCAGGCGTGCGCGACGCGCACCTGCGCATGGTCGACATCTACCAGTCGCTGGGGTTCCGGGGTCGCTAGCTCGAGCCGCTCGGCCAAGAGAAGTCGCGCTAACATTCGCTGCTGTGGGGCCCCCGGGTTAACGGGGAGCCCCACGGAGGGACAACTGCAATGGCAATCCCGCTAGCCCGACCCGGGGCGGCCGCGGTGCCGGTGCGCGCCCCGGACGAGGGACGCCGCGGCACTGGCGCCTGGCTGCGCCGCGTGCTGGGTGAGGACTGGACATCCGGCATCCCATTCGCGCTGCCGATGCTGGCGCTGTTGATCGGCCTCATCGCGTGGCCCTTCATCCGCGCCATCTGGATGAGCTTCCACCTGGTGGTGGGGCCGCGCTGGCTCGGGTGGGTCGGCCTGGCCAACTACACCGCGATGGCCAACGACCCGATCTTCCGGCGGTCCCTGGGCATCACGCTGCAGTACACCGCCGAATCGGTGTTCTTCAAATTCTGGATCGGCCTCGCCGCGGCGCTGGCGCTGCACAACGTGCGGCGCTGGAAGAGCGTGCTCACGGCGTTGATCCTGGCGCCGTACATCGTGCCCGAGGTTGTCGCCTCCGCGATGTGGCGCTTCCTGTTCAACCCGCAGTTCGGCGGCCTGAACGCGTCGCTTGCATCGCTGTATGGCTGGACGGGCGGACTCATTGGGAGCGCCAAGGGCATCTCGTGGACGGGCGACCCGGCGCTGGCGCTGCATTCGATGGTGCTGGTCAACGTTTGGAAGGGGGTGCCCTTCTTCACGCTCCTGGCGTTGGCGGGGCTCAAAGCGATCGACCGCGAGCTGTACGACGCGGCGGCGGTGGACGGGGCGAACGCGTGGCAGCGCTTCCTGCACATCACGCTGCCCAGCCTGCGCTACGTGATCATCGTGGAGACGCTGTTCAGTCTGATCTCCACCTTCAACACGTTCGGGCTGATCTATCTGATCACCGTCGGAGGGCCGGGCGGCGCGACGCGCGTCTACGCGATCCGTGTCTACGAGCTGATCGCCAGCCTGACCTACGGCCGGGCGGTGGCGCTGGCGATGCTGGTGGCCCCGATTCTGGCGGTGCTGGTCATCATCCTGGGCCGCTACATGCAGGGCGGCCAGCGCGGCGTGGACGATAGAGAGAACGTGCTTTACCGCGGCCTGATGTTCTGCGTCTGGCCGGTCAAAATGGTGGTCCGGCTGGGGCTGCGCCTGTTCTGGCTCCTCAACGCGGGTGTCGAGACCGCCGCCGCCGCGATCAACCGCACGCTGATTGGGACCGTCACGCGGGGCGACGCCACGGCGAGCCGGCGCGTGAGCCGTGGGGCGCTGGGCCTGCTGGTGGGTCTGCCGATCGCCGTGATCGCCTTCTTCGAGCTGTACCCCTTCTATTGGATCATCATCACGGCGTTCAAGACCAACCAGCAGATCATCAAGTTCACAAGCATCTTCTGGCCGAACCCGTGGACGCTGGAGCACTTCCAGTACCTCTTCTTCCAGTCGTCCTTCCTGATCTGGCTGCGCAACACGGTCGTCGTGGCGATCGTCGCGACCGCGGTCAGTCTGGCGGTCTCGTCGATCGGCGCGTACGCGCTGGTGCGTCTGCGGTGGCGTGGCTCGGGCTTCATCTCGACCGCCATTCTGCTCACGTACCTCATGCCGGGCATCCTGCTGGTGGTGCCGCTGTACCAGGTGCTGGCGGCGCTGCGCCTTACCAATACGCTGGGCGCGCTGATGCTGACGTACCCGACCTTCCTGATGCCGTTCGCGTGCTGGCTGCTGATGGGCTACTACCGCAGCGTGCCCGAAGAGCTGGAAGAGGCGGCGCTGATCGACGGCTGCAATAAGCTCCAGGCGTTCTATCGGATCGTGTTGCCGCTGGTGACACCCGCGCTGATCGCGGTGGCGTTGTTCGCCGTGACGGGCGCGTGGAACGAGTTCACCCAGGCGTTCATCTTCATCCAGTCCAACAGCGCGACGACGCTACCGGTGGGAATTGGACGCATGATCATCGGCGACGTCTTCCAGTGGGGACCGATCATGGCGTCCAGCGTGACGATGGCGATCCCCGTGGTGTGCTTCTACGCGTTCGCACAGAGATTCCTGGTGGAGGGCCTGACGGCGGGGAGCGTGAAGGGCTGATGGCCACCGCGACGTCGCTCGCCGCGCCGCGCGCCGTCCCGCTCTCGCGCAACTTCGTCTTGCGTTACGCCGCGGCGATCGGCGGGCTGCTGGCGCTGCTCTCGTTCTACATGCCCTGGGTGCGCGCCGACCTGTCGGCAATCGGCGCCGTGCCGCTGTCCGGCGTGGAGCTGGCGCGCGGCGACGCGGCGAACCGTGTGGACGTGGCGGTGTTCGGCAGCAGCGCATTCTCGGGCACCACCGCTGGCGCCGCGGCGGCGGCCGCCGCGGCTGCACCAGGAGCGGGCGCCACGTCGGCCGCCGGAGCGTCGAGCGCCGCGGGAGCGAGCCTGGGCGGCCTGGTGCTGCCGACGCGGCAGCCAACCGCGACAACGAGCGCCTCAAGCCAGAGCGCGTCACAGATCATCGGTGGGCTAGCGCTGCCCACGCGCCAGCCGACGGCCGCTTCGGGGGCACTCACCACGTCGCAGATCGTCGGGGGGGCATTGAGCGGGACGCCTCTTCCCACGGCGCAGGCAACGGCGACGGCGCTGGGGAACACGGCACTTCCCGGTGGCGCGCCGGTGGCGCCGGCCGCCGCGGCACCCGAGCCGCCGCGGCCCGAGACGCTGCCCCAGTTCTCGCTGTATCTGGTCCCGCTTATGGGACTGGGCATTGCCGCCTTTTCGCTCATCTGGCACCAGCTGAGCGACGTGCGCGACCGGCGCTACGGCAAGGCGTGGACGCTGATCCTCTCGGTCGGCGGCGCGCTCTGGGTCGGCTACATGCTGATGCGAGTGATCACCGCGCCGCGCGGCAACAGCCTGATCGGTCCCGGCGTGGGCGGCGTGAGCGCGGCCGAGCCCGGCCTATGGCTGGCCTTTGGCGGCTTCTTGCTCTCCGCGGTCTGCCTGATTCTGGCGTGGCTCTCGCCCACGCCGCCGCCGCCCGATCCGTACTGGCGGGCGCGCGGTGCGCCCGCTGCTCCGGCGACGACCTAGGTCTCGATCAGTAGCAGCGGATCGATCGGGTAGGCGCCCATGCGGGCGCCGTAGAGGTTGAGGCCGCCGGCGACGCCCGTCGGCGGCACCTCGAAGCGCACCACCAGCCGTCCATCTTTCGCTTCCGTCAGGATGCGCTGCGCGGTCTCGCCCTCCGCGTCCAGAACCGTGAGGAAGCCGTACGAGCACGGTTCCCAGTGGGGGCTGGCGTGCGCCGAGAGGACGCCGCGCGCGTCGGCGGGATCGTCGGGCAGGCGCAGCGCGCCCAGGCGCACGCCGTTGACGCGCACCACCAGGTCAGATGGCACCTTCCGCTGCTCGGTCTGGGGGTAGTCCTGGGGCGAGTTGTGGCGCGCGTCGCGCCAGTCCAGGCGATTCTTGGCGGTACGCGCCCCGGCCTCGAAGACCAGGCGCAGGCGCTTGACCCGCGCCGGATCGACCTCCCCAGGCAGCGCCACGGCGTACTCGACCCACCCCGCGCCGCTGCCGCCGAACTTGCTGCCTCGCGGCCCGATGCGCGGGTCGGCCCACCCCGTCGCCAGGAAGTCGCCCGGCAGGAATCGCAGGGCATAGCGGGCGCCGGCAGATCCGTTGAGTCTCTCCGCGCCGGCGGCGCTGGACCAGCTGACCTGTGAGAGCGCCTCCCCAGCGACGACCTCGACGTTGACGTAGTTCCGGGCGCGCACGGTATCGCCGTCGACCAGGAGGAGCGCGACGGTCACGAGGCACGGCTCATTCGGCAACTGGACTTCGAGGTCGCCGCCGTCGGTCACGCCGTAGCGGCGCGGCACCGTTGGACGCTCGTCTTCGAGCAGGATGTGCCGTTCGCCCAGCCGGTCGACCGCGGCGACGCGCCACCGCACGACGGGATCGCGCAGCGGGCGGCGGTCCCAGTGGGAGACGAAGATCGGCGCGCGGAAGGTGCCTCCGGTGGGGAGCGTCTGGCAGGGCGGGGCGTCGAGCCCGACGAAGTCCGGGGCGTTCAGGTCGGCGACCGACATGCCCTCGACGAAGTGGTCGTAACCGAACTCCTTGGGCGTGCGGTCGTAGTTGAGCAGGCCGTTGTGCTCCCACTCGACGTCGGTCAGCTCCGTGTACACGTAGCCGCACACCATATCGTGGCGGCGCAGCTCGGCGGTGAGGAACTTGAAGGTATACGAGACGTCGCGGTCGCCGCCCCACGCCGAGATGCCGGCGTACTCCGAGTTGATGAGCGGCTGCGTTCCCTGCTTGTATTCCCCGGCCCCCTCGACGTCGGCGTAGACGCCACCCACGAAATGGTACGGCGACCCTTCAAAGGTCTGGCTGACGACGTTCTCGACGTGGCGGCGCGCCTGGTCGTAGTCGCCGATGTAGAAGTGCCACGTATTGATGTCGGTGGTGACGTGGTCGTAGAGGTACGGCGAGTTGTCCTCGACGAGCCGGGTGGGATCGAGCTGCTTGCAGAGGTAGTACATCTCCTGCACCCACCGCCAGCCCTCGGGGCGCGTGTGCTCCTCCAGGCCCCACGTCTCGTTGAACAGGATCCAGCTGAAGATGCACGGGTGCGAGTAGTCGCGCGCGAGCGCCTCGCGGAAGGTGTGCTCCCAGTTGACGCGAGCCTTGGGAGTGTAAATGCTGGAGGAGGGGAAGTCGTACATGACGAGCATCCCCAGCCGGTCGCACCAGTAGTAATAGCGCGGGTCGTTGATCTTGATGTGGCAGCGGACGAAGTTCAAGCCGAGGTCCTTCGCCGCCTGGATGTCGCCGCGGATCACTTCGTCCGAGGGATAGGCGTGAAGTCCTTCGGGGTGAAACGCCTGGTCGAGCACGCCGCGCAGGTAGATGGGCTCGCCATTCAGGAAGACGTACTCGTACGGCCGGTTCTCCCACCGCTGACTCGTCACCTCGCGCAGCCCGAAGTACGTGCGCACGACGTCTCCCACGGGCTGGTCAGCCGCGGTCAGCGTGATGGTGCAGTCGTAGAGGAAGGGTTCCTCGGGCGACCACGGTCTGGGCTGCGGCACGGCGACTTCGACGAGCGTCTGCGTCTGGCGCTCCTCCAGCTCGACGGTGCGCTCGATTGCGGGGAACAGCCCGTCGCTCGATTCGATCCGCAGACGGCACGACTGGCCCGCTCGGTCGGCGGGCGACGTGACGGTCAGCGAGAAGTCGGCGCGCCCGGCCGAGAGGTGGGGAGTGACGTGAGCGCGCGCGAGCTGGACCGCCGGGCGCCCCTCGAGCCAGACGGTCTGCCAGATGCCGCCGGAGTGCGTGTACCACTCGTCCACCTGTTTGCCCAGCGGTGTGTCGGCGTCGCACGCGTCCCAGACGCGCACCGTCAGCGTCGCCGGCACGCCCGGGCGCACGAAGCGCGCCAGGTCGACCTCGAATGGCGTGTAGCCGCCGTCGTGCTCGGTGGCGAAGCGCCCGTTGACCCACACCCGCGCGCTCCAGTCGACCGCGCCGAAGCACAGGATGGGGCGCCGGCGCCAGACCACCTGTCCGCGCGCGCCCGGGGCGCTCTCCGCCCATTCGGCGGGGACCTCGATCGCGCGCTGGTACCAGGCGGCGCCCTTGTAGTTGGGCTCGTTGACGCCCGAGAGGCGACTCTCCCACGGGAAGGGCACCGTGATCTCGGCGCCGAACGGGTCTTCCACCGGGTCGCCGACCTCGCCGAGGCGCGCGGCCGCGGTGGGGTGCGAGACGCGGTACCAGCGGCGCTGCTCGCCGACGTTCTGGGGGTCGAAGGAGAAGCGCCAGCGTCCGTTCAGATTGACCCAGTGCTCGCGCTGAAAGTCGGGGCGCGGGTGCTCCGGGCGGGGGACCGGCGGGGGGAGGGCGGAAGGCTGAGGCTGCGGATGGTGCTGGCCGTCGACGCGCGCGGCGTCGACCGTCTGTGTTGTCAAGTGGTTATTGAGAGAGTGCCATATTGTCGATCAGGCGCACCGGCCCGAGTCGGGCCGCGATCAGGGCGTGCGCCTGTTGGGCGGCGCCGATCTCCGCCTCGAGCGGCTCCAGCGTGTTGGGGTCGACGACGGCGACGTATTCCGCGCTCACCCCAGGAGTATCGAGCAGGATGCGTTCCATGGCCGCGCGGAGCGCGGCGGGATCGCGCTCTCCGGCGGTCAACCGGCGCCGGCCCTCCTGCAGCGCGCGGTGGAGCGCGGTCGCGTGCCGGCGCTGGTCCGGGCTCAGGTAGACGTTGCGCGAGGAGAGCGCCAGACCATCGGCCTCGCGCACCGTTTCGCAGCCGACGATCTCCAGCGGCAGGTTGAGGTCGGCGACCAACCGGCGTACGACGGCGAGCTGTTGGAAGTCTTTCTGGCCGAAGTAGGCGCGATCGGGCTGCGTGATCGTGAACAGCTTGGCCACTACGGTTGCCACGCCGCGGAAGTGGCCGGGCCGGTGCTCCCCCTCCCAGCGTCGCGACGGCCCCTCCACGTCCACGTAGGTCGAGAAGCCGGGCGGATAGACCTCCTCGGCGGACGGGTTGAAGACCAGATCCACCCCGGCCTGCTCGGCCAACCCCAGGTCGCGCTCGATCGGTCGCGGGTAGCGGGAGAGATCCTCGTGCGGGCCGAACTGAGTGGGATTGACGAAGATGCTCATCACCACGCTGGCGCATTCGCCCCGCGCGGCGCGCACGAGCGAGAGGTGTCCTTCGTGCAGCGCGCCCATCGTCGGCACGAGCCCGACCGGACCGGTGAGTGCCGCCCGCGCCGCACGCACCGCCGCGACGGTGCGGACGACTTTCACCTCACGATACCCGCCTTCTTGCCGGCAGCGCCGCCGGGCTAGTCACCCAGCGCCTTGAGCACGCTCTCGTCCATCGTGAAGGCCTGCGCCTCGGTGGGGAACGTCCCTGCGCGCACGTCCGAGACGTACTCGCGCACCGCCTCCAGGATGGTCTCGCCCACGTTCGCGAAGCGTCTGGCGTGTTTGGGGAGGAAGCCGCCGGGCACGTCGTAGCCCAGGACGTCGTGCATCACCTGGATCTGGCCATCGCACCCGGCGCCCGCGCCGATCCCGATGGTAGGGACCTTGACCAGCTCGGTGATTCGGTCGGCCACGGGCGCCGCCACCAGCTCGAGCACGATGGCGAACGCACCCGACTCCTCGAGCGCCTTGGCGTCGTCTAACAGTGCCTGCGCGGCGGCGCGGTCGCGCCCCTGAACACGGTAGCCACCGAAGCGGAAGATCGACTGTGGCGTGAGGCCGATGTGCCCCATCACTGGCACGCCGGCGGTGACGAGCGATTCGACCGTGCCCGCCACCGCCCGACCGCCCTCCAGCTTGACCGCCTGGGCGCCGCCCTCCTGGACCAGCCGCGCGGCATTGGCCAGGGCCTGCTCGCGACTGGCGGTGTAGCTCATGAACGGCAGGTCGGCCACGACCAGCGCGTGCTGCGCGCCGCGCGCCACCGGCCGGCAGTGGTGGATCACGTCGTCCACCGTGACGGGGACGGTCGTCTCGTGCCCCAGCACGACCATGCCAAGGCTATCCCCCACCAGCAGCGCGTCGACGCCGGCGGCGTCGAAGAGCCGCGCGGACGGGTAGTCGTACGCGGTGAGCATGGTGATGCGCTCGCCGCGCGACTTCATGCGCCGGAACGTCGCCGCGGTGACGCGCGTGGCGCCCCGGGAGTTAGAGCCGGACGTGTCCAATTCCGTTGGGATCGAGCACGTGGACGGTGTCGACGAAGCGGATGGTGCGCGACTGCAGTCCCATCACCATGGAGTGGGTGCGCGCCCCACCGCCGAAGAAGCGCACCCCTTTCATGAGCGAACCATCGGTCACACCAGTGGCGGCGAACATCAGCATCTCGCCCGACGCCAACTCGTGCGTGTCGTAGACCTTCTCCGGATCGATCCCCATCTCCTTGCAGCGCTCGCGCTCGGCAGCGTTGCGGGGCACGAACTGTCCCAGGATCTGCCCGCCCAGACAGCGCAGCGCGGCGGCGGTGAGCACGCCCTCCGGCGCGCCGCCCGACCCCATGACGCAATGGTCGCCCGTGCCCGAGATCGCGCTCGAGATCGCGGCCGAGAGGTCGCCGTCGCCGATCAGGCGGATGCGCGCCCCCGCCTGGCGCACGTCCTCGATCAGCTTCTTGTGGCGCTCGCGGTCCAGGATGACCACGGTGAGGTCCTCGACGTGTCGCCCCAGGCTATCGGCGACGATGCGCAGGTTGGCGGCGACGGGGAACTCCATACGGACCTTGCCGGCGGCCGCCGGGCCGACGCAGAGCTTCTCCATATAAATGTCGGGGGCGTGGAGGAGGCCGCCCCGCTCGGCGACCGCGAGAACGCTGATGGCGCCATCCTCTCCGGTGGCGACCAGATTCGTCCCCTCGAGCGGATCGACGGCGATATCGACCTCGGTGGGATTGAACCCTGGGATGGGCGGCGCACCAGTGCTGCCGTTCGCCTCGCCATTCCCGGAGGCCGCCGCGCCACCGACCTTCTCGCCGATGTAGAGCATGGGGGCTTCGTCGCGCTCGCCCTCGCCGATGACGATGGTGCCGTCCATGTGCACCTGATCCATCGCGCGGCGCATCGCTTCAACCGCGGCCTGGTCGGCGCCGTTGCGGTCACCGCGCCCCATGAGGCGGGCGGAGGCGAGGGCCGCCTCCTCGGTGACACGGACGAATTCGAGGAGCAGCGTGCGTTCCATGGGTGAGTCCCTTTTCGCTGTGCTGCGCGGCTTGCGGGCTTACGCGCCGCCGGGCCAGTGCGCCGCGGCGATCTGATCGTACAGCGGCTTATTGACCACCACGTGGCGCTCGGGCAACTGGCCCAGCGCAACCGAGCGAGCGATCTCCGCGACGCGACGCTTCAGCGTCTGGCGCCCCTCCACGGACTCACTCGCCATGTGCGGCGTCAAGATGGTGTTGTCAAGCTTTATGAGTTCGCTTGACGCGACAAGCGGCTCGACCTCGGTCACATCGAGTGCGGCACCGGCCAGGTGGCCGGATTTCAGCGCCGCGATCAGCGCCGCTTCATCGACGATGGGGCCGCGCGCGGTGTTGACCAGGTAGGCGCTCTGCTTCATTTGTTTCAGGCGCTCGGTGTTGATCAGGTGACGCGTCGTCGCATGCAGGAAGGTATGGATCGTGACGATGTCCGAGTCTGAGAGGAGCTGGTCGAGCGAGACGAGGGTCACGCCGTACGGGTCGGCGACCTCCTGTTTGAGGAAGGGGTCGTAGGCGACCATCTTGAAGCCGAAGGGGCGTGCGCGCTCGGCGGTCATGCGCGCGATGTTGCCGAAGCCGACGAAGCCGAGGGTGAGCGCCGAGAGGCGGCGCACTTCCACCTTCCGCTTGGGGCGCCCGCGCAGCTTCTCCCACTCGCCGCTGCGCACGTAGCGGTCGCTGATCAGGAGCTGGTTGTTCGCCGCCAGGATCAGCGCCATAGCGTGGTTGGCGACTTCCTCGCTGAACGCGTCGGGGACGTTGGCGACCAGAATCCCCTCGGCGTTGGCGGCGTCCACGTCGATGTCGTCGTAGCCGACGTAGGGGCGCAGGAGGAGGCGCGTCTTGCGCAGCTGCTTGAACTCGCTGGCGCCGAGCGGCATACCGCCGGAGATGACGACGTCGGCGTCGAGCACGTGCTTGGTGGCTTTGCCGCTCTCGTCCAGGAACGGCGCGGCGCGGAGATCGATTTTCTCGTCCAGCAGCAGCTTGTGGGTCGGATTCTGCGGACTGATCTCCACCGTCCCTCGCCCGCCGTACGTCACGATTCCGGGCACCTTCCAGGCGTCCCGGGTGCGCCAGCGCTCGGGGAGTGTGGTGGTCTTTTCGGCTGTGGCGGTCACGTCCCTCTCCTTTAGTACGGGCGCTATAGTGCCAGCTATCTCGCATGTCTAGCTACGAAGAGCTCGTGGCGCTCGACCGCGCGCACCTGCTGCACCCCCAGCACCACCCCGCCGACCACGAGCAGCCGGTGATCTTCGCGCGGGGCGAGGGAGCAATCCTGTGGGACGTGCGCGGGCGGCGCTACATCGACGGCCTGTCGTGCCTGTGGAACGTCAACGTCGGCCACGGGCGCAAAGAGCTGGCGGAGGCGGCCGCGCGCCAGATGGAGACGCTGGCCTTCTGCAACTCGTACGCGGGCGCCTCGAATGAGCCGGCGATCACGCTCGCGGCGCGGCTGGCGGCGCTGACGCCCGGCGACTTGAACACGACGTTCTTCACGACGGGCGGCGCCGAATCGAACGACACGGCGATCAAGACGGCGCGCTTCTACTGGCAGCTGCGCGGCCAGTCTGAGAAGCGCCAGATCATCGCCCGCACCAACGGCTACCACGGGACGAGTGTTGGCACGACGCCGGCAACCCACCTGCCGGCGTTCCACGAGCGCTTTGGTCCGCTCGCGCCCGGCTACTTCCACGTCGACGCGATGGACGCCGACGCGCTCGACGAGGCGATCGAGCGCGAGGGTCCTGAGACGATCGCGGCGTACATCGCCGAGCCGGTGCAGGGTGCGGGCGGCGTCTACCCGCCGCCCGACGATTACTTCCCGAAGGTGCGCCAGATCTGCGACGACTACGACATCCTGTTCATCGCGGACGAGGTGATCACCGGCTTCGGGCGGCTCGGCTCCTTCTGGGGGCTGCAGCAGTGGGGGGTGGTCCCCGACGTGATCAGCTTCGCGAAGGGCATTACGTCCGGCTACCAGCCGCTGGGCGGGACGATCATCTCTGACCGAGTCCGGGACGTGATCTACGAACAGCCGGCGAGCGTCAAGTTCATGCACGCCTTCACGTACTCGGCGCACCCGACGCTGTGCGCCGTGGCGCACGCCAACCTGGACATCATCGAGCGCGAGGGTCTCGTGGAGCGAGCCGCGCGGATGGGCCAGCGCCTCCAGACGCGCTTGGGAGAGCTGCGCAGTGATTCGGCGGTGAAGGAGGTACGCGGGTTGGGGATGATGGCGGGCGTCGAGCTGCGCTCCGAGGTGGCGAGCGCGGCGCGCGTCGTGGCGACGATGAAGGAGCGCGGCGTCTTCACGCGCCATCGCAATGACACGATCTGCCTGGCCCCACCGCTCGTCATCAAAGAAGACGAGCTGGACGAGCTGTGCGACACCGTCATCACGACGGTGCGCGAGTCGGCGCGTGGCGCGGCGTAGTCCGGCGGCTCAGGCCGCGTAGCGCCTGACGAAGTCCTCGTCGACCTCGATCCCCAGACCGGGCCCATCGGGCACGACGACGTAGCCGTCCTGGTTCGGATAGATCGGCTTCGCGGGCAGGAGCGCTGCGGGCCACGGAAACTCGCCGGGCCGGTCGCGCATGACTTCCAGCCACGGCGAGTTGGGCACGGACGCGGAGAAGTGCAGGTGCGCGTATGTCCCGATCCCGCCGCCGCCGTGGTGGGGCACGCACAGCTTGTTCCGCACCTCGGCGAGCGCGGCCATCTTCCTGAGCTGGCCGATCCCCTCCGACACCAAGCCATCCGGCTGAAGGATGTCGTAGCAGCCCTGCTCGAGCATCCAGTGGAACTCGTGCAGGAAGCGATTGTTCTCGCCGCCGGCGATGGCGAGCCCCACGCTGCCGTTCAGTCTGGCCAGTCCGGCGAAGTCGTAGCGCGAGAGCGGCTCCTCGAGCCAGACGAAGCCCATCTCCTCGAGCGCACGGGCGGTGTAGAGCGCGCGGCGGTGGTCCCAGATGACGCCGGGCTGCGCCGACGGCGTGACGGGTGTCTGCGCCTGGTTGCCGTCCGCCATCAGCTCCATGCGGTCGCCGACGGCGTCACGGACCGCGCGGGCCAGCGCGATGTCCTCGGCCAGCGTCTCGTTGTGCAGGCGCAGCTTGATGGCGCGGAAACCTTCTTCGTAGAAGCCGAGCGCGTGCTGCGCGCGCTCCTCTGGCGTGCCGATCTCCACGGTTGAGGCATATGCCTTGATGCGGTCGGTGTAGCCGCCCCACAGCTTGTAGATCGGCTGGCCGCACAGTTTGCCGATGAGGTCCCAGAGCGCTACCTCGATCCCCCACGCGTTGCCGCCCCGGCGCAGCAGCCGGCTGTGCTGCTCCGTCGCGAACGGATCCTTCCCCACGAGCTGCTCGCCGATGCTCCGGGTCGCGCCGGGGTCGCCGCCCGTGCCGTATCCCACCGCGCCCTGGTCCGAGTAGATGCGGATCAGCGTGAAGGTGGTGGCGCGTGTGACGCCCCCCGGCGACCAGGCGAAATTGAGGGGTCGCGGCGTGGGGACGTCGCGCAGGATCTGGACCTCGACGCGTGCGATCTTCATCAGTGCGCGGAATGGTAGCCGCAGGGTTCCGCGCCGTGGACCGCGCCGCCGCCCACAGTGAGACTCGACGTCCCGCGCACGCCGTTCGCTCTGGCTGCGGGCTGTGCCGACGCGTGGGCGACGGTGATCAGGCCGCTGAGGGAGTCGTGGTTGCCTCCCAGCGGGGTGCAGGTCTGGGTGAGCGCAACGAACGTCATCGCGAGTCCGGCCGCGGCGAGCGATCTCCGGATCGGCAGGTCGGTTAGCGGCAGCAACCAGGGGGACCACAGGCGCGGGGCCGCGTCGTCAAGACCGACCAACTGGATGTGCCTAAAGCGTGGCGGGCATGTGCGCTCTGTCTCGGGCTGGCCCCGTGGCGCGGGAGGCCGGGGGGCACGGTCGCGCGCGGCCCGTCGGAACTGCAGTCCAGTCCCAACGCGACCCGTCACGAGCCAGAGCGCCAGCACGGCGATCAGTCCGAGTAAGAGGAGATCGAGTGGACGGGCAGATGCATCGCCGGGCTGGGACTCGGCGCTGCCGGGCCCCCGGAAGCCCAGCGCGCCGTCGGCTCCGCGCCGTGCCACGACCGGTGCTTGGCTGGCGCTCGCGCCGTCGGGTGTGGGAAGCGCGTAGCGTCCAACGGCGTCGGCGTCGATCTCGCGCATGCGGATGCGTACGCCCAGCCGATCGAGCGGTCCCAGCAGCCGTCTGAGCCAGGCCGGCCACTGCGACCTGCCACGCTCCGGACGCGCTATTGGGGTTGGC
>DASTZM010000133.1:0-4628 GCA_035764305.1 Chloroflexota bacterium
GGGACCGGTCAGGTTCATGATCCCCACCGGCTTCTCGCCGAACGTGAGCGGGATGGTGGCGTGGTAGCGCAGCCCCGCCGTCTGCGCCACCGCGAGCGCGGGGTCGGGCGCGTGGCGCGCCGCACGGCGCAGACGGGAGCACTCCATCACGTCCACGTTCTTGGCGGTGAGAGTCCCGCTGCGGAACTCCCACAGGCAGGAGCAGATCTCTTCGCCGGTCATCTGCACCGGCTGGCGCAGGTAGGGCGGCAGATTCAGGTCCGCCGCGGCGTAGATCCGCTCGGTCTCGGGATCCAGCAGCCAGACCCACCCGGTCTGCATCCCCAGCAGCTCGGCCACCAGCGCCAGCGCACGCTCGAGCGCGCCGCGCACGTCGGGCGACCGGTTGAGCGCCTCCGCCACGGCGTTGAGCACCGCCAGATCGGACGGCCGCGCCGCCGGGGTGCGTCCGGCGCGTCCGGCGTGGCCGGTGCGCTCACTGCGGCGCGTGCGGGTGGCGGCCACACCCCATTCTAGGAGCGGTGGACAAGTCCGCCCCGGTCGCGTAGCCTCCTGCAGCGATGCCCGGCCTCTCGAGTGCGTCCGACCCGCTTCCCTGGTACGTCGCCGGTCCGCTGTTCGGCCTGACCGTGGTGGCGGTGTACGCGCTGCTGAACGACACGCTCGGTGTGAGCGGCACGTACTTCCAGGTGGCGCGCCTGGTCGGCCGTCGCACGGGTATTGACGTCTGGCGCGCCGCGTTCTGGTTCGGCCTGGTGGCCGGCGCCCTCGTCGCGGTGACGGTGCGCGGCGGGCCGGCGCTCAGCCTCAGCTACGGCGCGCTCACGTCGCTCCTCCCGCTCGCCTCGGCCGTACCGCTGCTCTTCGCCGCCGGCCTACTGATGGGCTATGGCGCGCGCTGGGCGGGCGGCTGCACGTCCGGCCACGGGATGACCGGCGTCGCCTCGCGCTCGCGCGGCAGCCTGGCCACGACCGCCACGTTCTTCGGCGTGGCCGTCGCCCTGACGCTCCTCGGGCACCAGCTCACGGGAGGCGCCTGGTGAGCGGACCGGGAGCGGCGCACGCGGTGGTCGGTGGTGCGGTGGGGGCCGTGTTCGGATTCGCGCTCGTCGCCTCGGGCTTCGCCGATCCAGCCGTGGTGCACGAGATGCTCCTGCTGCGCGACGCGCGTCTCTACCTGATGTTTGCGGCGGCGCTGGCCACCGCGACGCCGCTGCTCTGGCTGCTCGAGCGCCGCCGCTGGCGCACGCCGCTCGGCGGTCCGCTGGAGATCGAGCGCGTCCCGGTCCAGCGCCGCCACGTGCTGGGCGGGCTGACGTTCGGCACCGGTTGGGCCATCGCCGGGACGTGCCCCGGCCCCGCGCTGGCGATGACCGCCGGCGGCCACGTGCTGGGCGCCGTCGTCATGGCCGGCCTCGTCGGCGGCATCCTGCTCAGAGAAGGCGTCAAGCGACTGGCGCCCGCAGCGTAGCGGCGTAGGAGGCAGACAGATGTACTTCAAGCAGATCCTGGACGAGCGCTGCGGCTGCGCGTCCTACGTCATCGCCTCGCGCGAGACGCACGAGGCGGCGGTCGTCGACCCGTCGATCCACCTCGACGAATACGAGTCGATCCTGCGCGAGCGCGACTTCACGCTGCGCTACGTGATCGACACCCACGTGCACGCCGACCATGTCTCCGGCGGACGCGCACTGGTGGCGGCGCACCCCGGCGCCGAGCTGTGCCTGTATCGCGACACCGAGGTGGCGTACCCGTTCCGTCCGCTCGACGACGGCGAGGAGGTGCCGCTGGGCCAACTGCGCCTGAGAGTGCTGCACACGCCGGGACACCGCTCCGAGCTGATCTCCCTGCTGATCGTCAACCCGCCCCGCAGTCCCGAACCGTCGATGGTCCTGACCGCCGACTCGCTGCTGGTGGGGGACGTGGGTCGTCCGGACTTTGGGGGTGGCGCCGCGACCGATCAGTACGACAGCCTGACCAAGCTGCTGCGTCTGCCCGACTGGGTGGCCGTCTTCCCGGGGCACTTCGAGGGACCGTGCGGCAAGGGGATGTGCGGGCGTCCCAGCACGACAATCGGGTTCGAGCGGCTCTTCAACCCGCTGGCGCGGATGAGCCGGGCTGAGTTCCTCGAGGCCGTCAGCGGCGGGGTGCCCGCGCGCCCGCTCAACATGGTGGCCATCGAGGCGACCAACCGCGGTGTAGTCGACTTGCCGTGGGCCATGCCGACGCAAGCGCCGCCCGTGGAGGAGGTGGGAGTCGACGCGCTGGAGCGCAATCTCGAATCGGCCGTCTTGATCGACGTGCGCGAGCCGGAGGAGTACGCGCAGGGGCACGTTCCCGGCGCGGTCAACGTGCCGCAGGCTGAGCTGGCGACGCGCATCGACGAGCTGCCGCGCGACCGCGAAATCCTGACCATCTGCCGCAGCGGCGGCCGCTCGCTGCGCAGCGCGCAGTGGCTGAAGCAGGCGGGCTTTGCCCGCGTCAGGAGCGTCGCCGACGGTACCGACGGCTGGAGCGACTCAGGCCGCCCGCTGGCCACGACCGACGACGCCCACGCCGCCGCCGCCGGCCCCCAGGTCCGCGATTCCCGCTGGACCCACGCCGGCATCCACGCCAGCGTGGCCTAAATCGGCGGAGCGCACGGCGCGGACGGCGCACCGGGCACCGTCCGCGCGTTGCACCTGGCGTGGGAGTGAAGGTCCCGACGCCGGCCGAGGCGGAGCGCATCCTGGCCGAGTCGGCGTCCGTGAACCCCGGGCCGTGGGTCGAGCACTGCCACACCGCCGGGGCGTGCGCGCGGGCGCTCGCCGAACGGCACCAGGACATGGACCCGGACGTGGCTTACGTCCTTGGGCTGCTGCACGATCTCGGGCGGCGGTCGAGCGCCGCGGGGATCCCCGACGTGATGCACATCCTGGACGGCTACCGCGTCCTCACCGCACTGGGCTACGACGACGCGGCGCGGATCTGCCTGACCCACTCCTTCCCCATCAGGAACGCCGACGTCTTCGCCTCCCCATGGGTTGGGCCACGGGGCGAGCTGCACGACGAGAAGCGCTTCGTGCAGAGCTTCCTGGATGGCGTCGAGTACACCGCCTACGACCGCCTGATCCAGCTGTGCGACTCGCTCTCGCTCCCCAGCGGTCCGGTGCTGCTGGAGAAGCGGCTGGTCGACGTCGCGCTGCGCCACGGCTTCAACACGCACACCGTCGACAAGTGGCGCGCGTTCATCGCCATCAAGGCCGAGTTCGACGCGGCGTGCGGCGGGTCGATCTACAGCGTGCTCGACGGCGTGGTGCAGAACACGTTCGGCAACGCCCGGATCGGGCCGGACTAGGCGCTCTCGGCGGGAGCCGCGGTCTCGGTCGGCGGGTGCGTCTCCAGCAGGAGGTCCAAATCCAGCTCCGGGTAGAGCGGGAAGCGTCCCAACAGCGCGGCGATGCCCTGGCGCACTTCCTCCGCCGTCCCCTCATCCGTCTTGAAGCCGCTCTTGCTCGTGCCGCCGGACTTCATGCGTAGCGCGCGCGTCTTGGAGAGCACCAGCTTGATCAGCCGCGCAATCTCCTTCATCTCCCCCTCGCCCATGCCCAGCGTGGTCGTAGCGGGCGTGCCCAGGCGCAGCCCGCTCGTGTACCACGGACCGTTCTGATCGAACGGCAGTGAGTTGCGGTTGAGCGTGATGCCGCACGCCCGCAGCGCGCTCTCCCCCTGACGCCCCGTGAGCCCGAACGTCTTGGCCACGTCGAGCAGCATCAGGTGGTTGTCGGTGCCGCCGGTCAGCACCTCCAGCCCCTGGTCGACACACGCCTGCGCCAGCGTACGCGCGTTGTCCACGATCTTCTGCGCGTACGTCTTGAACTCCGGCCTGAGCGCCTCGCGGAACGCCACCGCCTTCGCCGCCATGGCGTGGGGCAGGGGACCGCCGAGCACCGCGGGACAGCCCTTGTCGACGAACTCGGCGAACTCCTCGGTGCACAGCACCATCCCGCCCCGCGGACCGCGCAGCGTCTTGTGCGTCGTCGTGGTCACCACGTGCGCGTGCGCCACGGGGTCGTAGTCGCCGGTCATCACCTTGCCGGCCACGAGCCCGGCAAAGTGCGCCATGTCCACCATGAACACCGCCCCCACCTCGTCCGCCATCTCGCGCATCTCGCGGAAGTTGATCCGCCGCGGGTAGGCCGAGTAGCCCGCCAGCAGGATCAGCGGCTTGACCTCGCGCACCTGCGCGCGGATCGTGTCCAGGTCCAGGCGCTTCGACTCCGGGTCGACGGCGTACGAGTGGGACTCGAACAGCATGCCCGAGAGGTTGTGGCGGTAGCCGTGGGTCAGGTGCCCGCCCGAGTAGTAGTCGAGCGCGAGCAGCTTCTGGTTGTGGTACGCCTGCCGCACCTTCCCCCAGTCGTCGCGCGAGATCTTGGAGAGATCCTCGACGCCCAGCTTCTTGACCATGGGGGTCTCGACGCGCGCGTTGAGAATAGAAAGGAAGGCCACCAGGTTGGCGTCGGCGCCCGAGTGGGGCTGGACGTAGGCGTGCTGCGCGCCGAACAGCTGCCGCGCCAGGTCGGCGGCCTCGGCCTCGATGGCGTCGACGTTGTCGCAGCCGGCGTAGAAGCGGTGGTGCGGGTAGC
>DASTZM010000134.1:0-3195 GCA_035764305.1 Chloroflexota bacterium
GCCGCCGGTCAGGGATCTGGGACCCCGCGGCGCGGCGGGACGGGACTCGTGCCGGTTGTGGCGGCGGCGGAGCACACGGCGGGCCATGCGGCCGGTGCGGGCGAACCCGAGGCGCACGACGCCGCACACGACGAGTCCCGCGGGTCGGCGGCGCACACGGCGTTGCCGGCTCCGGGCCCGGCCACATTCCTCGGACGCGGCGTGGTCAGAGTGCCCACGACCGGCGTGTGGAACGCAGTCGTCCGGATCGGCACCGGCGATGAGGTCCCACTGGAGGGTGAGGCAGCGATACAGACTGTGGACGGTGGCCCGAACCCGCTGTACCTGGGCGCCACCGGGTCGTTGATTGGCGCGTCGCTGCTGTACGGCGCGGTGGAGCGTCAGCGGCGCGGCGCGCGCGACGCGGGGCGCATTCCCACTCCAAAGAAGGCGAGGTAACCAGTGTCCACCATGACCACGTCACGACCACGCTCGCATCCCCTGCGCGCCGGCGCGCCCGCGGCGGCCTCCGCTGTGTCCCTGGAGGGGCCAAACCTGCTCGAGATCCCGTGGGTGTACGCATTGCTGCGCAGCCGGTGGTTTCCGCGGATCGTCGCCTATCCGACGCTGCTGGTGTTCGGCTACATCGTCTATTCGCTGCTGTGGGGACCGGCGGCGGCGGCGGCCAATGTAGGCACGAGCCTGACGTGGGTGCTGTGGTGGCCCCTGATCCCGCTGTTCATGTTCGCGGCGGGGCGCTTCTGGTGCGCCATCTGCCCGTTTGCGAACACGATCGATCTCGTCCAGAAGGTGTCGGGGCTGGGGCGGCCGGTACCGCCGTTCCTCAAGAAGTACGGCATCTGGATCATCGACGGCATCTTCATCGCCATCACGTGGGCGGACCACGCCTTCGGCATCGTGGAGTCGCCGCGCGGATCCGGCTACCTGCTGGGGCTGCTGGTCACGGCGGCGGTGGTGACCGGGGTGTACTTCGAGCGACGGGCCTGGTGCCGGTATCTGTGCTTCCTGGGCGGCCTCTCGGGCAACTACGCGCGCTCCTCGGGACTGCAGCTGCGCGCCACGCCGTCGGTCTGTGCGTCGTGCAAGACGCAGTACTGCTACAAGGGCGACGGTAGGACGCCGGGCTGCCCGGTGTTCGAGGTGCCTCGCGCGATGCAGACGATGGCGAACTGCAATCTGTGCGCCAACTGCATCAAGACGTGCCCCTACGGCTCGATCCGTCTCGTGCCGCGCACCCCGACGCGCGAGCTGTGGTTCATCGCGCGCCCCAGACTCCAGGAGGCGTTCCTGGCGGTGGTGATCGTGGGAATCGTGCTCGTGCAGAACATCACCATGCTCTCGTTCTGGGAGCCGACGATCGAGACGCTGAGCGGGGTGTTGCTCGGCAGCGAGAAGCTGGCCTTTACGGCCATCTTCCTGGTGGCTATGGCCGTGCCCTTCCTGGTGGTGCTAGGCGCCGCGAAGCTGAGCGGCCTGGGCGCGAACGAGGACGCGCTGCGCAACTTCGCGCGCTTCGGCTACGCCGTCATCCCACTCGACCTGGCCGGGCACATGGCGCACAACATGTTCCACCTGCTGGCTGAGGGAAGGGCGATCTACTACAACGCGGCCGCGTCGCTCGGGATACACGTCACGGGGCCGGCGGAGGTGCTGCCGATGTCGGCCATCCAGGTCTTGCAGTTCGGCGTGATCGGGTTGGGGATCGCCGGCTCGATCTTCACGGCGTACCAGATCGCGCGCCGCTCGCCCCAAGTGGCGGCGGGTCTCGCGAGCTGGACCCGGGGGTGGGCCCCGCACGTCGCGGCGCTGGCGCTCTTCGGCGCGATGAACCTCTATCTCTTCACGCTGCCGATGGGACACCGCGTGTGAAGGGCGGATCGGCGAAGCCGCGTCCATCGACGAGACCCGGCGAGTCCCCCGACCGGGAAGAACGCCCCCCATCCGGGCAACGGGGTGCCGGCCGCTTGCCCACTGCGGGCGGCGCGGCGCCGGCGCAGGCTGTGGCCAAAGGTAGGGCGGCGCATGACCATATGGCTTGACACGGAGCTCTGGGCAAGAGAGGTGAGCGCCGAGCGACTCCGGCGTGCGGAGCATGCGCGCCTGCTGCGGGAGGCACGCCAGGGAAGCAGTGGTGTGGGGACAGGGGCCAGGGCGGTGCGCGGCGGAGGGTGGATGGTGGTCTGGGCGGTGGTGTGGTACTTCGTGACCCACGCGCTCGCCCGCCTTGCATAACGGGGCGGGTGAGCTTCGCAGCGGCGGGGTAGGGCTTGCGCGCGAGCGCTGCCGTGCCGCCGGCGTTCGGTGTGCGGAGCGCTGCGGGAGCCGGGCCAGCGGATGTCTTGGGTCCTGCCCAATCGACCAGTGCGCCGCCCGCCGAACGGCCGGGTGGCGGCCCCGGCAACAGCGCCGCGTCAGGACTCCCCAGTCGGTTGGTGCGTGGGACGCACGACCGTCGTACGGTGGTCCCGAGCCCGCACACACCTCACGCCGGAACGCCGGCGCGGGGTTCACCAACGCAACCAAAGGGGGAACGTGCAATGACCGCGTACTTAGGCACCACGGCTCGGACGCTGCTGGCCGAGGACGGTGACCGGACCGAGGCCACACCCGCGAAGGGAGGGCTCGCGCGGTGGCGCGCGGGTGCGGCGGGCGTGGGGCGCTTTCTGCTCCATTTCCTGGAGATGTCCGTGGTGATGATGGTGGGGATGGCGCCGTTCATGGCGTTCGTGAAGGCTCCCCCGCCGGCGTACGCGGCGTTGGTCGCCCGCGGGACGTACGCCTGGAGCCTGGGCATGGCGCTCTCCATGGCCCTGCCCATGGCGCCGTGGATGAAGCTGCGCGGCCACGGCTGGCGCCCCGGTGTGGAGATGGCGCTGGCGATGGTTCTCCCCACGGCGGTCGTGGTGGCGCTCTGCGTGCTGGGGCTCGACCAGGACATTCCGTGGATCAGGGACGCCGACGGACCGGGGATGTTGCTGGCGATGCTGGGCGTCATGCTCTACCGCCGCGAGCACTACACCGGGGGGCGTGCGCATCGCACGCACGCAGCGCACGGCAAGCACAACAGGCCCGCCGGGAACGCCGAGCACAAGGGCCACGACGAGCACGCGGCGTGCGAGCTTGAGACGGAAGCGGGCACGGGGAAGCCGGACGCCGAGGCTGATGGGGCCGGTCGGGAGCGGTCGGTGGGGGCGC
>DASTZM010000135.1:0-5032 GCA_035764305.1 Chloroflexota bacterium
CTCGGCCGCGACCTCGGCGGCGATGCCCAGCGAGTCGCCGTGGATCGCGGCGACCGCGGCGCGCCCGCCGAGCACCCGCACCAGGCCGGCCTGCCACCCCGCCTGCGGGTAGGCCTCCTCGTACAGCCTGATCCCCCGGCGGGAGTTGCCTTCGACGGCCCAAGAGACGGTGCGGGGGAGGAACTCGCCGCCGGATGTCGTGCCGGCGCCGTACCGGTTGTATTCCTTGGCGGCGAGGTCGCGGGCGTCGACGTCGTGCGCCGGCGGGGCGGTAAAACGGATAGGCCGATCGGTGAGTGAGCCGGCGGCGAGGCCACAGACGAGTAGCGGAGCGGCGAGCGCGGTGCCGCGCACCGCCCAGCGTGTGTGGGACTGGAGCGCGGCGAGCGCGGCGGCCAGACCGGTGGCGAGGAAGAGCGCGAGCGGGCCGTACAGCCGCCAGGGGAACTGGATGACGCGCAAGAGTGGCATGCCCTCCCAGACCGGCGCAGACCACGTGGTGTTCAGGAACCAGCACACAGCACACACCGTGGCGCAGAGCAGCGCCAGCCGGCCGAAGGTGTGCTGTGCCCGCGCGAGCCCGGCGACGAGCACGAGGAGCCACACGGCGATCTGCCACGGCGAGACGCGCTCGGGCATGGCTCGGCCGAGCGCGTGATAGTCGAACAGCGGCTGTGCGTAGGCCACACCGGTGCGGCGCGGATCGAACAACCACGTGAGCGGGTCGTACAGCGGGTCATAGCTACCGCCGCGTCCGCCGGCGAGCTCGAGCTGCACGTGGCGCGACTCGAGGAGGGCAGGCAGCCAGAAGAACGCGGAGAGGCCGAGGCCGAGGGCGAGGGCGAGTGCAGCGGATGTGACGATGCGAGGGCGTACGCGGCCGCCGACCACCTCGAGCTCCGCAGCGATGACCCAGACGAGGGTGAGGGGCAGGAAGAGCAGGGCGGACACGTTGTGGGTCAGGGCGAGGAGAGCGAGGAGCAGGGCGAGCGCAAGGGCTGACCACGGCCGGCCATGGGTCAGCGCGCGGGCGGCGAGTAGCAGCCATGGAAGAAGGGCGAGCGCGAGCGCCTCAGGGAGGGCGCCGCGAACGTAGAGGTTGGTGAGAAAGGGGTACGGGGAAAGGAGGAAGATAACGCCGGCGAGCGCAGAGGCCAGCCCGGAGCGGGTGAGGCTGTACGAGAGCGCCGCGGCGCCGAGTGCCCCGGCAGCGGCCGCGAGGACGCCCGACCACTGGAGGGCGCCGTAGACGCTCAAGCCGAGTGCATGCAGCGCGGAGCCGAGATAGTAGGTCGACGGGGCGTAGAAGTTGAGCAGGGGGTAGCCGTAGCCGAGGTAGAGATCGGGCAGCCAGCGCGGGAACCAGTTACCGGCGGCGAGCTCAGCGCCGACAGCGTAGATGCGGATCAGATGGTTGGGAGCATCGGCGACGTCCTCCCAGTCGAGGTCGGGACGGACCCACGGGGCGAAGGCGATCCCCACGAGGACGGCGAGAAGCGCAGAGACTCCGGCGGATGTGGTCAGGATCCGCGGGGTGGGCAGAGCGCGGGCGGCGGCGGAACGAACGCGACTGAGAATCACGGGCCCGCCCGACCCGAGAACGGGTGGGGCGGGTCCGAGGTGTACCGAACGACGCCTAGCGGCGGCGTCTGGCGGGGCTAGTGACTCTGCCTGTGGGCCGCTAGCGCCGCGCGATCGCGGACGTGTTCACAAAGCCGGGTTGGATGCGGTAGCCGGATGGGCTGAAACGACGGAGCTGTGCTTCGTAGGACGGCGGCTCGGCAACGAGGGCGGCGTCGGGGCCGGCCTGCACGCCGGCGACTTCGGCGTTCAGGTTGGGGAAGCGGCTGTCGGTGCGCTGCAGCGAGAAGAGGTAGACCGCGCCGGGCTGGACGCGATAGCCGGCGGAGGTCCATTCGCGCAGCCGCGCCTCATAGGTTGGTGTCTGGGCGGACACTACCGACGCGCTGGTCGCGACGAGCAGCGCGGCGGCCGGCAGCAGAGCGCGCACCGAGTTTTTGACGTTCATAGTCCTGAATTCCTCCCTAGGTCTGTCCCTACTGTGAGGCAGGACAGGTGCCGCGGTAAACAGGACCGTGTAACGAACGGCTTACGGGGCTGTGAAGGTTGGGTTGCGGAATCGACCGGACCCGCCTCCCCCGAATATGGGTGGGGCGGGTCCGGTGGGCTCTTCTAGCTCACGGAGTGGAGCTTAGTCGCGGGCGTCGGGATCGGTCTGGGTGTCCGGTCGACGGTCCTTCTTCGTGAAGTTGCTCAGGCTCACGCCCGCGCCGCCCGGCACGCCCTGCTCGACCAAGAGGTAGGTTGGCCCGCCCACGTAGAAGTAGTTCGGCGGGTCACCACCGAAGAGCTCGAAGTGGCGCGTGGCGCGTGGCAGGGTGATGTTGTACTGATTGCCAGACGGGGAGATCGCCTGCGGCTGGTAGTTGCCGGCGCCGTCTGGCACGTAGAGCGTCGCCTCGGCACCCCACGCCTGGATGGTCACGGGCTGGTCGGTCTCGCTGCCGTTCCATAGGATGTAAGAGCGCTGCGCGCCCTTGTCCGCCACCACGGCGTGCGCGCCCCACTTGTAGCGGGAGGCGTACTGGCGATAGCGGTCGCGCGGGTTGTCGGCGCGGACGCGGATGTGCAGGTCCACGTTGTCGGCGTTGCCAAGCGCACTGGCAGCCAGCTGGAAGGCGCCGTAGGCCGGACGCGCGCGGCTCGGATCGTTGTTGTTGCTGTCCGAGTTGAATCGCACCAGCCCCCACAGCTCGTCGGGAACGGGATAGGGATCATCCTGGAGCGCCTGGAAGAAGACCTTGTTCCACCCCGCGGCGAGGGCGGTGCCATATGCCTGGAGCACGTAGCTGGATTGCTCGGCCATGGTGATGCGGAACCCGTCATTCTGGGAGCCGGTGTTCCAGCCGGGAACGGGGTCGTCATACGGCATGGCGTTGAGCTCGGTGATCCAGAGCTCCTTGCCCTGCGCGCCCGCGGCATCCAGGCGCGCGCGGAAGCCCTGCAGGTCGGCCTTCTGGTCGAGGAGCGGCTCGCCGGCGCGCCTGTTGGGTGGGATGTTCGCGCCTGCCCAGACGCCGCCCATGCCGCCCCACATGCGGTCCCACAGGTCGTGGGGGTTGCGGTACAGGTTGAGCGCCACGGCGTCGAAGACGTGGGCGCCGCCGGCGCGCACCGCGGCCATGAAGTCGTCGAACCACGGAAGCCTCTGGCCCTCGCCCTCCTGCTGATCCTTGAAGTAGGAGTACGGCGAGGTGACGATCTTGGCGAAGGGGTTGACTGCCTTTACCGCCTCCGAGGCCACCGCCAGCAGCCGGTAGTAGTCCGCGGCGGAGCCGGCCCAGGTGTTGTAGACGGCGTTGGACCCGCCGGTGGGGATCTCCACCTCGTTCCAGATCTCGAACACGTCCATCAGCCCGGCGTAGCTCTTCGCCAGGTTGAACATGAAGACGGCCCACGGGTTCTCCGGGTTAGGCTGATCGCCGACCATGGCGTCGGTATAGAGGCCGCGGGGGACAGACGTACCGGTCTTCAGGCCGGGCACAGCGGCCGCCCACTCGGGCGTACCGAGCACCATGGCAGCCACCTTCACGCCGGCGTTGACCTGCGCCTCCAGAATGCTGCGGCCCTGGTTGTCGCGGAAGTAGTGCTCGTTCAACGGGCCTGGCTGAGGCTGCACGTTGAACCACTGCACCGTGTAGCGCGTCCAGCCGGCGCCAGACGCAGTGCCGAACGCCATGGCCTTGAAGGCCTCGTTGACGCCGATGTTGTCGCCACGCTCGACACCCTGCGCCGACAGGCGGGCCGGCGCAGCGGCGGATGCAATGCCGGCACCGCGCGGCGCCAGGGCGGCGCTCGCTCCGGCACCCGCGACGAGGCGATTGAAGTCGCGCCGGTTGACACCGGCGAGCTTGGGGTTCCTCATGTGCTGTTCAGCTTCTCCTTGGGGAATGCGGTCCGACTCACGCCGCCGAGTTACGAACGTGAAACGACCGCCGGTACGAAGCGTACGCATGGTGATATGGCTGGCGCGAGTTCCTGGGAGCAAAGTACGGGAGCGTCGGTGCGCGGAGTGGGAGGCAGCACGGAAAGGAAGGTGGTGTTGACAAACTGCCTGCGGGCACCCACGCGCTGGCATACTGAAATCCGGAGATGGCGAACGTTCCCGGGGCCGTGATTGGCCTGGTGGGAGGGCAGGTGGCAGGGCGCGTCATCGGCGCCTTCCTATCGAGCGGCGCGGGGGAGAAGTTTCTCCTGGGGCTGGACCGGCGCCCGCTGACGCCGCTGGAGCACCGCGTGCTGGCGCGGAAGTGGAGCGCCAACATCGGGAAGGCGCTGAGCGGGGCGGCGGCGGTGCTGTTCCTGTCGCAGCGCAACAAGCCGGACAGAGGAGTGCTGGGCGTGGCGGATCGGAGCCTGTTGGGCGGGCCAACGAAGCGGAAGGTGGACTGGATTCAGGTGACGCAGCGGGTGGCCGAGGTGATGCTGGCGGTGGGGGCGGTGTTCAAGGTTGTGGGGGAATATCTGGAGGACCGCCAGAAGACGGCGGAGGAGACGGAGCGGGCGGCCGCGAAGCGTCTGGCGTAGCGCCGCGCCGCGCAAGGTCGGTGGCGACGCGGCGGCAGGCGGCCATTTTCAGGACGGCATCGCGGGCCGCGTTGGCGAGGCTGGCCCAGGAGCCCCAGTCTTCCTGACCGCGCCGGGCGTTGGCCTCCGAGCGGGCGAGCGCGTTGAGTGCGGCGGTGGCGCGGTTGGCGATGGCCGACAGCGCAAGGGCGGCGTCGGTCTTCTCGACGGCTTCCGAGAGGCGGCGGATGGCGCCCTCGACCTCAGCCGGAACAGGGGCGGCGGGCGGCTCAGCGGTGTCGGTCACCAGGTTGCACTACGCACACGGCTATCCTACTGGCGCGCTGGTATGTGGCGAACGGCACGGGTCTCGGTCGTCTTTCCGACGTACAACGAGCGCGACTCCATCTATGAGTCGATCCAGGAGTTCCTGGCGTCGGGGTAC
>DASTZM010000136.1:0-3070 GCA_035764305.1 Chloroflexota bacterium
TGTCCCGCGCGGGCACCTTCACGGCGCGCACGTCGTGCTCGATGGCGCCGCCGTTCTCCATCACCAGGCGCACCGGCCGGTTCACCTGCACGCGCAGCGTCGGGGCGCCGAACGAGAACTCCGTCGCCTTGATGGTCAGCACCTGCGGCTCGGAGGAGACCGGCCCCTCCGCCTGCGTCGCGGTGCTCGACCGCGCGGCCGCGCCACACCCGGCGAGCACGATCAGTGACAGACAGACGGCCGCCGCGCGGCCGGCTGCTCGGCCGACTGCGCGGCGATCGGCACGGGTTTCCATGAAATGCTCTTCTCCTGCGTCGATGTTTGGGCGGGTGTTCTGTCGGCGTCCGGACCCGCGTCGCGCTGCGCGTGTCCTTCGGCGCTCACCCACAGCATCGAGCCGCTCACTGAGCCCGCCCTGAGTCCTGTCTGAGGGATTGCTGAGAGAATCCGCGCCCGCGCCGGCCGTGCGGCGGCGCCATCGGGGAAAACCCCGATGCGCGGCGTGACCAACCTGGTACGCTGGCGACGTACCCCGAAGGGGAGTAACCGCCATCCGCGCGCCAGGCCGCGCGGGTGCGGGCGCGGCCAACACACTCGGCGATGAGCCGTGGTCGCGCCGGCGCGACCCCGGCTCCGCCCACAGCGCTGGAGCCCCCGGACCGCGCCCGGCCAGACCTTCGGCCCACCCGGCCGCGCCGCGGCGTGGGGTGGGCCGGAGCGCGCTGGTCCGCCGGTCTCCGCCGGCCATCCAGGGCCACTCACGATCCGGCCCGCGGCGCAGTCTGCACGGGCGCACGGAAAGGATCGGAGTTGGACGCATTCTGGCACTCCACGTTCTTCATCGCCGCCGCCGAGATGGGCGACAAGTCGCAGCTCGTGGCCCTCGCCTACGCCACCCGCTACTCCTGGAAGACCGCCCTGGGCGGCGTCGCGGCCGCGACGCTCCTCGTGCACCTCGGCTCGGTCCTGCTCGGCGAAGCCCTCGGTGCGGCGCTGCCCACCTTCTGGATCAAGCTCGCGGCGGGGCTCGCCTTCATCGGGTTCGGCGCGTGGACGATTCGGGGCGATACCTATGACCCCAGCCAGGCCGATCAGAAGACCCCCCGGTTTGGGCCGTTCCTCACCGTCGCGGGCACGTTCTTCATCTCGGAGCTGGGCGACAAGACGATGCTCGCGACGGTGACGCTCGCCGTGCAGCTGAGCGCGCTTGTCGCGGTCTGGCTCGGGTCCACCCTCGGCATGGTCGCGGCCGACGCCGTGGCGATCGTGGTCGGCCAGGTGATGGGCAAGCGTCTCCCCGAGCGGGCGATCAAGCTGACCGCGGCGGCGGTCTTTGTCGGGTTCGGCGCGTGGACCATCGCCGAGGCGTTCGGCCTCGCGGCCTGAGCGGCCCCGCCCGTTCCTAGCCCCCGATCCCAACCTCCTGCGCCTACTGCTGGATCCGCGCGATCTGGCCGCGCGTCACCACGGCGACGATTCCGACCATGATCCAGTACACAACGCCCAGGCCGAGCACGTAAGCCAGTAGCATGGCGCCCGAGATCCCGAACGGCTGCAGGATCAGCATGCTGGCGGTGGCGCCCGCGTGCATGAGCATGGCCAGCAGGAGGCTGTTGGTGCGGTCGTACAGCCACACCATCAGCACCCGGTAGGGCGGCAGCCACGCGAAGAGCTGCGCCGGGAGCAGGAGCCAGAGCGCGAGTCCGCCGCTGGGCCTGGCCATCAGGTAGATCACGCTGAAGTGGTAGGCGCCCCACAGCAGCCCCATGATCAGCCCCGCGCCGAGCACGCCGTGGCGCAGCCTGAGCCTGGGGACCGCGAAACCGGTCCAGCCCAGCTCCTCCATCAGGCCGCCGCCGAGCAGCCCGTAGCTGAGGCCCGTGATCAGAAGGCCGGTCGTGTCGGTGCTCGTGGCGATGGCGGGCAGGAACTCGGCCGAGAAGGCAGACAGGGCGTAGGACAGGCCCAGGGACACGAGCGGCGCGGTGAGCAGCGCCAGCGCGTACCAGCGGGCGCCCGCCCGCCAGGTCGTGAGCCTGGCGAGGAGCTCGCGATAGCCGGACCTGCCGGACACCAGGCCGGTCGTGACGAGGCTGGCGACGCTCGGTCCGGCGAGCCACGCCAGCATCACCAGCAGGAAGCGCGTGTCGGTGGGGGCGACGGCGCCCTGCACGCCGCCCAACCAGACCACCGACAGGATCCCTGCGAAGGAGATCGCGAACGCGATGGCGAAGAAGACCAGCAGCGGATAGCGCTTGATGAAGCCGTGCTGCGCCGCGGGTACAGCGGGCGCCGCGGCTGCAGCGGGCGCAGCGGCGGCGGAACCGACGTCGGGCCGGTCGGCGGCGCCCGGCGCCGGCACACGTGGCGCGCGAGGCAGCGGCGCGCCCGTCCGCGGCCGGGCGGCGATGGTCGAGTTCATGTGATGCTCCTCTCTTGACGCGCTGCCGCCCATGGCAGCGCCGCGTCCACGCGCGAGCATCCCGCGAGCCAGTGGCATGCCGGGTTGCCGGAAGTCTCCGCTCGGTGAACGCCAGGCGTGCCGCAGGAACGGGGGCGTTGACCGTTCGTCCAGCGCACCGCGCCTTCACCCGCCATTTACCTACCTCAACCTCCCCCGCTACCCCGGCCCGGCACGCTCCCGCCGGCGCGACGGCCGCCGGGGCCGGTCTCGCCCAATCCACCTCCTCCAGGATGCAGCCATGAGCGCCACCATCGCCCCCACCGCGCCGCGCCGCTTCCGTCCCACCGTCGGACCCACCGTCGGACCCACCGGCGACCCGCTTGAGCGCCACCGAGACACGCTCCCCGCTGCCGGCGCCGGCCCCTCCTGGGCGCCGCTCTACCGGACCGGCGCCTGGGCCGCCGTCGTGACCGTCCTCCTCATCCCCGTGGCCATCGTCTCGCACGTCGTGTGGCCACCGCCCCCCTGGGCCGCCGGCGCCGCCGGCGACTGGTTCGCCTACATCGCCGCCAACCCGCTTGCCGGCCTGCTCAACCTGGACCTGGCCATGCTCGTCGGGCTGATCGCCGCCATCCCGCTCTACCTCGCCCTCTACCTCGCCCTCCG
>DASTZM010000137.1:0-2545 GCA_035764305.1 Chloroflexota bacterium
GGGAGCATGTTGAAGATCGCCAGGTTGAGGCTGAGGAAGGCGGTGAACTGAAGGAGGTAGGTCAACCCCGCTTCGGCGGCGCGCCCCGTCTCGCGCGCGATGCCGACCGGCCCCTGCAGCTCGGCGTCGACCTCGCGGCGCAGCATGCGCTGCATGCCGTCGGCGAAGATGCGGATCACGTTGCCGGTGTGCTGAAAACCCATCGGCACGGCCTGCCACACCGGGTAGCGGACGGTGACCATCTCGTTGCCCAGACTGACGCCGATGGCGGGCTCCCGCTCGTCGGAGACGGAGCGGGGAGTGAGGCGGAGGGTCAGCGGGCTGCCCTGGCGTTCGACGACGACCTCCGTGTCCTGGCCGCCGCGCGTGCGGACGAGCTGGCGCACCTCATCGGCGGTGGAGACGGGCCGGCCGGCGATGCGCAGGAAGACGTCGTCGGTGCGCAGGCCGGCCTGGTCGGCGGGCGTGCCCGGGCGCACGTCGTAGATCTGCACGCGGTTGCAGGTGTCGCACTCCTGGTGGATACCGACCATGAAGGCGCTGGAATAGAGCAGCGGGGCGAGGGCCAGGTTCATGGCGCTGCCGGCGATGAGCACGAGCGCGCGCACGCCGCGCGGCTTGGAGGCGAATGCCTCGGGGTCGCCCGGCTTGCCGTTCTCGCCAAGCATGCGGACGAAACCACCCAGGGGGAGCAGGTTGAGCGAGTAGATTGTCTCGCCGCGCTTGATCCCGAAGACGCGCGGGGGGTAGCCGAAGCCGAACTCCTGGACCTTGATGCCCGCCATCTTGGCGGTGACGAAGTGCCCCAGCTCGTGCGCGAAGACGAGCACGCTCAGGACGACGAGGAACAGGAGGGCGGTTTGGGGCAGGGACATTGGGGTAGGACTAGTTAAAGACTACGCCGCCGGGCCGCGCAGGCGCGCACGGCGGTCTGGCGCGCACGAACGTCGACGTCCAGCAGGTGCTGCAGGCTCTCGACGGATTCGGGCGCGTGGGCTTCTAACGCGGCGTCGACGACGCGCGGGATGTCCATGAACCCAATCTCGCCACGCAGGAAGCGTTCCACCGCCACCTCGTCGGCCGCGCAGAGCACGGCCGGGGCGGTTCCGCCCGCCCGCGACGCCTCGACGGCCAGGCGCAGACACGGAAACCGGTCGGTGTCGGGCGGCGCGAAATGCAGGGCGCCGAGTGACGCGAGATCGAAGGGACGGCGTTCGGGCTCGGCTCGGGGCAGGCGCCGCCCGGCGCCGAGCGCCAGCTGGATGGGCAGCTTCATGTCGGGCCATCCGAGCTGCGCCTTGAGCGAGCCGTCGACGAACTCGACGAGGGAGTGGACGATGCTCTCGGGGTGGACGACGACCTCGACGCGGTCGAGCGGCACGTCGAACAGCCAGCGCGCCTCGATGGCCTCGAGCCCTTTGTTCATGAGCGTGGCGGAATCGATGGTGATCTTGGGCCCCATGCGCCACGTGGGGTGGGCCAGCGCGTCATCGACGGTGACGCGCTCCATGGCGTCGGGCGACAGCGTGCGGAAAGGGCCGCCCGAGGCGGTGAGGATCAGGCGGCGGATGGCCCCCTCTGGCTCTCCGAAGAGGCACTGCCAGATGGCGGAGTGCTCGCTGTCCACGGGGATGAGGCGCGCACCGCTGCGGGCCGCAGCGCGCGTCACAAGCTCTCCGGCAATGACGAGGCTCTCCTTGTTGGCGAGCGCGACGTCCTTGCCGGCGGTGACGGCGGCGAGAGTGGCGGGCATGGCGACGCGGCCTGACGTGGCGACGAGGATGACGTCGGCCTGGGGCAGCGCGGCGAGCGTCTCGAGCTGGCGCTCGCCGCGCAGCAACTCCCACGGACCGCGGCGCAGCGCGTCGGGCGGCTCGGAGTCGGTCAGGCAGACGACGTCCGGAGAGAACTCGGCCGCCTGCTCGGCCAGCAGGTCGGCGCTGCGCCCGGCGGCGAGCGCGACGACGGTGAAGTGCCCTTTGGACTCCCCGCGGCCCGCCGCCCCACCGTGCTCCCTGACGACGTCGAGCGCCTGGCGGCCGATCGACCCGGTGGAGCCGATGACGGCGACGCGGGTGGGCACCCCGGAGGAGGCGCTCAGCTGAGCCCTCCCACCCAGACGGCGTAGTAGTAGGCGAGCACGACGGTGAAGAGGAGCGAGTCGATGCGGTCGAGCATGCCGCCGTGGCCGGGGATCAGCTCACTGGCGTCTTTGGCGCCGGCCTCGCGCTTGATCATCGATTCGGCCAGGTCGCCGAAGGATGCGGCGGCGCTCATGGCGAGCGCGAGGAGTGGCACCTGCCAGAGCGGGATGGGCAGTGGCGCCCAGCCGAGCGGATCGACGAGCAGCGGCGTGCCGGCGGGCAGGGGCGTGCGCGCGACGAGCGTGGCGATGAGGCAGAGCACGAAGCCGCCGACGGTGCCCTCCCACGTCTTCTTGGGGCTGATGTGCGCCATAAATGGGGTGCGTCCGAGGCGCGAGCCGACGAGGTAGGCGCCCGAGTCGAAGGACCACGTGGCGGCGAAGACGTAGAACAGCCAGCCG
>DASTZM010000138.1:0-4775 GCA_035764305.1 Chloroflexota bacterium
CCGATGGCCAACACGATGCGCAACGCGACGCGCATGGCGGCCGCAGCGCGCAACGCCGGCGTCCACCTGTTCGTCAACTGGCCCACCACCTGGTCTCCTGCCGTGCGCACCGCCCACCGCCTGGTGCGCGACGGTGCCATCGGTCAGCTCTGGCAGGTCAAGTGGCGCGCCGGCTCGATGGGGCCGCTCTCACACGGCTCGGTCCATCCCGGCGTCGACGGACGGATGGTGGAGATGACCGACGCGGAAAAGGGCGCCACCTGGTGGCATCAGGCCGGCACCGGCGGCGGCGCGCTGCTCGACTACTGCTGCTACGGCGCATGCCTCGCCCGCTGGTTCGTCGGCGAGCCCGCCATCGCCGCGAACGGCATGAAAGCCAACCTGATGACTCCCTACGGCGACGCCGACGACAACGCCGTCATCACCGTGCGCTTCCCGCGCGCTATGGCCATCCTGGAGGCGACGTGGTCGTGCCTGGACCACGGCGTCCCCACCGGTCCCATCCTCTACGGCTCTACCGGGACGATCGTGGTCGAGCGGGCCGGCAACAAGCAGGTGGTGACGATCAAGCGCGGCCGCGAGAAGGAGCCCGAGACGGTCGAGCCCGACGCGCTGCCTGAGGGCCGCGACACGCTGGGCAAAGAGGTGCTGCGCACGCTTGAGACCGGCGACGCGCCGCACGAGACGCTCCAGCTCGACTTCAACCTCGAGGCGATGGCGATCCTGGACGCCGGGCGCCGCGCCGCCGACACCAACAAGACCGAGCTCGTCAACTCTCTCCACTGGCAGACCGCGTAGGGCCACCGGCCGGCGATGGACGACTGGCACTTCGACACGCGCAGCGTCCACGCCGGCCGCAACCAGGGGCCGCTCCAGGACCCCAACGAGCCGCGCCCCGACGGCCTCGGCACGCCAGTCGTCCCCGGCATCCAGCCTTCCTCCGCGTACTACTTCGATTCGCTCGACTCGCTCGACCGCGCCTTTGACGACCCCACCAAGGGATTCGTCTACGCCCGCCACGGCGGACAGACCGGCGGACTGTTCGGCGAGGCCATCGCCGACCTCGAAGGCGCCGACGGCGCGGTCGCCTTCTCCTCCGGGATGGCCGCCGTCCACGCCGCCCTCCTCGCGTCCGAGCCGTCAAAGCCGCGAGGCATCCTCGCCAGCCGCGACCTCTACGGCGCTACCCAGGCACTCCTGACCAACCTGTTCGCGCCTCAAGGTATCCCCATCAGACTGGTCGACACGACTGAGCTCGGCGCCGTCCGAGACGCACTCGGTGAGGGCCCCAGGCTCCTCTACGTCGAGACGATCAGCAACCCACTCATGCGCCTAGCCGATCTGGCCGTGCTGGCGGACCTGGCGCACGGCGCCGGCGCACACCTGATCGTCGACAACACCTTTGCCTCGCCGTACCTTTGCCGCCCGATCGAGCACGGCGCCGACGCGGTAGTTCACTCGGCCACGAAATACCTCGGCGGGCACGGCGACCTGACGGCCGGCGTCGTCGCGGCGCAGGCCGACCTCCTCCCCGCCCTCGGCCTGGTGTCACGCCTCGTCGGCGGTACGCTGGGCGCGTTCGATGCCTGGCTTGCACTGCGCGGCCTGCGCACGCTCTCGCTGCGCCTGGAGCGCCAGTGCGCCAACGCGCTCGCGCTCGCCCGCGCCCTGCGCGACCATCCGCGCATTGCGCGCGTGCACTACCCGGGTCTGGGCGACCATGCCCAACACGCGCTGGCGCGGCGTCTGTTCGCCGATCGCGGCTTCTCCGGCATGCTGTCGTTTGAGCTCGCCGGCGCCGAGGTCCGCCAGGTGCGAGCCTTCATGGACGCGCTGAACCTCCTCCTGCCCGCGCCAACGATGGGCGACGTGTACTCGCTCGCGCTGTACCCGGCGCAGGCGTCCCACCGCGGGCTCAGCCCGGAGCAGCGCGCCGCCCTCGGCATCGGCGACAACCTGGTCCGCATCTCGTGCGGCATCGAGTCGCCCGACGACATCATCGCCGACGTCCTCCAGGCCCTCGACGCCGCCCGATAGCGCGCGACCCGAGCTAGCGGCCGCACCAGAAAAGGCGCGCCCGCAGCGCCGCCCACACGACCAGCACCCCACTCAGCACACACATCCCGGACACCGCGAGCTGCGGCCCGAGTCTTCCGACCAGCGCCCCCAGGAGCAGCGACCCCGCCGGAGCGCTCCCAATGCAGAACGCGAGCAGCCCAACCACACGCCCCCGCATGGCCGGGTCGGTGCGGGAAAGGATCAGCGTGCTCTGCATCGTGCCGAACGCAGTCGTGCCCATGCCCGAGACGAACAGGAGCGTCAGCGAGAGCGGGAAGGAGCGCGACAGCGCGAACAGCGCGATGGCGACGCACCCCAGGCACGACCCCAGCGCGAACGCCCGGGTCTGCGTCCCCCCGCGCCGCATCGGCGACAGCGCCAGCAGCCCCAGCCCGGCGCCCAACCCGTTCATCGCCCCCATCTGTCCCAGTCCAACCGGTCCGACTTCGAGCACCTGCTCGGCGAAGACCGAGAGTACTCCCATGTACGGGAACAGGAGCATGTTCATGTAGATCGTGATCATCAGAACCGCCCATATCGTCGGGTCGCGCCGCGCGTACTGCAGCCCCAGCGCCATGTCCCGCCACATGTTGGTTCCCACCTGCACGACCTGCCGAGTCGCCCCCATCACGGGGATCATGGTCAGCGACGCCAGCAGGAAGGCCAGCGCCAACCCGCCGAACGCGCCGGCGCCGCCCCACACGTAGATCAGGTAGCCGCCCAGCAGCGGCCCGGCGATGCGAGAGGCGTTCTGCGTGACGTTATCCAGCACGACCGCCTGGAGGACACGCTCGGGCCCCACCAGGTCGGCGATCAGCGCGCGCCGCGATGGCCAGTCGATCCCCCAGCTCGCGCCGAGCCACAGGCTGGAGACGATGATCTGCCAGTACGCGCCGTGGCCCGATAGCAGCGCCGCCGCGACGGCGCCGATCACCACTACGTTGCCCCACTGCGCCGTCTTGATCAGGCGCACGCGATCGAACCGGTCGGAGAGCGCGCCCGTGATCGGCCCCGCCACGGGCAAGAAGGCGTTCCGGCACACCGCCGCCACCGCCACCAGCCCGGCCGACCCGGTCAGCTCAAGCGCCACCCAGCCTGTGACGGTCATCTCCATCCAGCGCGCGAAGTTCCAGGCGAGCGTCGCGACCCAGAGCTGACGGAACTGCCGGTCGCGCAGCGGCCGCGCGACCTCTTCCAGCGAGGCGGAGAAGGCGCCCACTCTCCCAGAACCGGCGCCCAGCACCGCCGTTTTATACCGTCAGGCCAGATACCGATGGGTCAAGAAGAGAAGGTGGCTGCGCGCATCGGCGGCCGGCGCACCGAGGGCAAGGTGCTTCTGGAGACCGACGAGATCGTCTTCCGCGGTGAGCCGCGCTTGAAGATCCCCCTCGCATCGATCAAGGAGGTCACTGCCGGCGCCGATGGGCTGCGCGTGCGCTGGACCGACGGCGACGCCCACTTCGCGCTCGATCCCAAGGTGGCGGCGCGCTGGGCGAAGCGCATCGCCAACCCGCCCACGCTGCTCGACAAGCTCGGAATCAAGGCTGGCCAGCGGATCCTCCTGGTCGGCGCCCACGACACAGGCTTCGCACGCGCCCTCGAGCAGGCCGGCGCTGACGTCGCGGCCACCGCCCGAGCCGACAACGATGTCATCTTCGTCGAGGCCAGCTCGCGCGCGGACCTTGCGCAGCTGGTGAACGTCCAGAAGCACCTGAAGCGCGACGGCGCCATCTGGGTGATCCGCCCCAAAGGGGTCCAGGCTGTCACCGAGGCCGACGTGCTGAACGAAGGCAAGCGGGCGGGCCTGGTCGACGTGAAGGTTGCGCGCTTCTCGGAAACCCACACCGCCGAGAAGTTCGTCATTCCGGTGGCACGCCGTTAACGCGAAAGCCTGTCATCAAGGTACTATCCGCCACCGGAGAGAACATGGCCATCGAACCCGCCGCCTACGCCGTCGGAATCGCCCACCTCGGGACGAGCGACAAGGTGCTCGACACCTGGTACCCCGTGGTCAACCACAAGGAGAACTTCCGCACCGCCGAGGCGCTCGCCGAGGCGGTTGGCTACTCGGGTGGCAGCCAGTCGTACACGCTCTCGCGCCGGCACATCGAGGCGACACTCGAGCGCCTGGCCCCGCTCCTGAATGATGGGAAGCGCCACGCCAACGTCGAGGCGCTACGGGCGCTGCTCGACGTCGTCGACTCGCCCCAGCTCAACCCCGCGCGCTCGACGCGCAAAGCTGTCGCGTGCTTCATCGAGCGGCTCGACACCAAGCCGGCCGACGTGCACGACGCGTATCTGCGCCTGCACCTCCTTTCATCGCGCAAGGTCAAGCCCCGCGGCCTGAGCCTGGACGGCATGATCCCACTGCTGCCGATCGTCGTCTGGACCAGCGAGGGGCCATACGACCCCGAGGTCTGGCCGGAGCAGAGCCTGCGCCTGAAGGTGGCGGGAACGAACCCCAAGGTCTACGCCGTCGACAAGTTCCCGCGCATGGTGGACTACGTCATCCCCAGCGGCGTACGAATCGCCGACGCCGATCGCGTGCGTCTCGGCGCGCACCTCGGCGAGGGCACGACCGTCATGCACGAGGGCTTCTGCAACTTCAACGCCGGCACCGTCGGTACCTCGATGGTCGAGGGCCGGATCTCCCAGGGCGTCGTCGTCGGCGACGGCAGCGACGTCGGTGGCGGCGCCTCGATCATGGGCACCCTGTC
>DASTZM010000139.1:0-3788 GCA_035764305.1 Chloroflexota bacterium
TCGCTCCTCGGGCCGCTCGTCACACGCTGGCCGGCCGTTATGTCGCTCTACGCCGTCGGGCTGGCGTGCGTGCTGGGCGCGCTCGCGGTGGCGCGCTTCTACGCCTGCGAGTCGCCGCCCGACGCGGAAGAGCTGCCCGTCCCGGCGCCGGTGGCGCTGCGGGCCGCCTGAGGGGCCTGGGGGTAGCCCCCAGAGACCGTGTCCCCAGTGGGGAGGCCCCTCCTCTGCGCCCTCCTCCGCCTTCGGCGCGGGCGCATTCACCCGCCCATTGCGCTTGACCACGGCGAGGCGTCATCCTATAGTGGGCCGCGGCCACAGGAGGGCACCACACCGGGGCGATGGACGCGCTCGGGTTCCCCGCCACGAGGTCGAAGACGCCCGGCGGCGCCGAAGGGGGAGCGAAGCCGGCTCGCGCGGGCACGCGCACCACGAGTCGCCGCGCCCTTTTGGGAGCGACGCTCGCCGCCGGGAGCGCGGCGCTGGCGGCGGCGTGCGGCTACGCCCCCGTGGACGGCATCGCGCCGGCTCGCTCCTACCGCGCGCCCAGGCCCGCCAAGCTGAGCATCCAGCTTGAGGGCATCTGGGATACCCAGCGCGTCCTGCGGGAAAAGCTGTTCCCCGTCTTCGAGCAGCGCCATCCCGGCATCAGCGTCACGCTCACCGCCGGGGCGGTCGATCTGCCCCAGCTGCGCCGCCAGGCCGCTTCCGGCCGGATGCCGGACGTGCTGCTGTTCGGCGCCTCGCAGGTGCCGGCGGTGGCCGAAGGCAAGCTGGCGGTGCCGCTCGACGGCCGGATCGCCACCTGGGGCCACCTGGGGGACTTCCTGCCGGCCAGCCTCGTCTCGTCCCAGTGGGGCGGCCGCCAGTGGGGGCTGCCGCTGACGGTGGAGGTGCGCATGCACCTGTGGCGCAAGGGGATCCTCGAGAACGCCGGGTTCGACCGCGCGCCGGGGACCTGGGACGAGGTGGCGGAAGCGGTGCGCCGCTCGGTGCTGGTGGAGCGCGGCTCGATCGTCCGTGAGGGGTATCCGCGACCCGACGGCTGGCTGGAGTTCTCGGCCGCGCTGGCAACCCTCGGGAAATCGTTCTTCAGCGCCGCGTCAAACGCCCCGTCGGCTCCCCCGGGCCACGCGACCGCGGCGCCGAGCCAGACGGCGGGCGCGGCGACCCCGGCGGCGCCGCGCCCGGCGCAGGTCGACATCGCCGGGCCCGAGGGCATGGCCGCGCTGAACTACCTGCTCTCGGTCTTCAAGGCGACGCGCCCCGCCGGCGTGCCGCCGCTGCGCGGGCGCAACCAGGCGGCGTACCCGTTCGCCACAGGCGCGCTGGCCCACACGGTGGACACCGCGGCGCCGCTGCGCGCGCTGGAGCAGACGTATCCCGCGCAGATGGCGGACGTGCTGATTGGCGATCCTCCGGTGCCCGGAGTGCCCGGAGTGCCCGGAGCGGCGGCTGGGGCGGCCCTGGAGACCACGCCAGCACCCACATCAACACCCACAGCCGCCGGAAAGGCGCCCAACGGCCAGACCGCTCCCGCGAGCAAGATCCGGCCGGTGACGCTGCTTTCGAGCGAATGGCTGGGCGTCGGCTCGCAGTCGCCGTCCCAGGACCAGGCGTGGCGGCTGATTCAGTACCTCCTGGAGCCCGCCTCGCTGGCGGCGGTGAACGAGACCAAATCCTCCCGCGCGCCGCGCAAGAGCCTCTCGGCCGCGCGCTACCTGCGCGCGCCGCACCTGGAGCGGATGGTGGCGCTCTCCGACCGGTTCGGGCAGCCGGTGCCGCGCGTGCCCGACCAGGCGTATTTCAGGGACACGCTGCGCAGCATGGCGGAGGAGGTGTTCGCCGGGCGCGCCACCGTCGAGGCGGCGCTGGCGATCGCGGCGCGCCAGCTCCAGACCGAGACCGACAAGCTGGGCGTCTCGGGCTTCTGGTCCGAGGCGGATGACGTCCTCTAACCGACGCTAGGTCCGCCTAGTCCGCCGACTAGTCCGCCGAGTCCGGCTACTCCGCGTACGGCGCGAACCGGTCGAGCCACTCCTCCAGGCGCTTGAGCGCCGCCTGGATCAGCTCGTGCGAGGCGACCGCCTGCACGGCGGCGGGGAGGGGCGCCGCCAGCTCGACGTACAGATCGCCCGGCGGGCCGCCGCGTGGCCCCGCATCGCCCATGCCGCGCAGCCGGAGCTGCTGGCCGTAGCGCGCACCGGGCGGAATGGTTACGTCGATGCGCTTGGGCTGCCAGTGACTGCCGCGCCCCGCGCAGTCGGGGCAGACGTTGGTGGTGCCGGTGGTCCAGCACACCTTGCACGGGTCGCTGATGTGGCCGTTGCGGAAGCCCGTGCCGCCGCACGCCGGGCAGGTGACTTCTTCTTTGAGCCGGCCGAACCCGCCGCAGCGCGCACACCGCTCCCAGCGGCGGTGCTGCAGCGTGCCCTGGCCACCCGCGACGAGCGTCTCTGCGGGCACCCGCAGCGTGGCGTGCCGGTCCAGGCCGCGCACCGGCGGCATCGCCGACGCGGCGGGGCCGACGCCGGGCGGCCAGGAGGATGCGCGCCCCGGGGACGTACCGGCCCTCCCCCCGGAACGCGCGTCACCCCGAGCGCGGCGCGCGTCGTACTCGGCGCGGCGGGCGGGGTCGGAGAGGACCTCGTAGGCCGCCGCGACGGCGCGGAAGCGCTCCGGCGCGGCGGGGTCGGGATTGACGTCCGGGTGGTACTGGCGCGCCAGCCTTCTGAAGGTCGAGCGGATCTCAGCCTGCGAGGCGCGGGCGGATACGCCCAGTACCTCGTAGTGATCCTGAGCCGCGCCGACCTCAGGGGCCATCGACGCCAACTGTAGCCAGGGCCGTCCAATCCTCGGACACGAGCATGTGCCACGCTGGCACATGCCGGTGTTGCCAGCACGGCACACTCTGGGCCTGATGTGGTGACGGACTGGCAACACGCACGGGCTGGTGGTGTTGTCTCTTCGGCACAGCCGGCATTACACTGCCGCTAGTGCTTGAGGCGCGTGCGGCGGCCGCTCGGTCGGGGGAGGGGCTGGCGGCGCCCGGCGCAGTCGGCGCAGCGGGCGATCCGGGCGGGCCGAGCTTCGGCGAGACGCTGCGCGAGCTGCGCCTGGTCCGGGGGGTGAGCCAGGCCGCCGTCGCGGCGCGGGCCGGGATCGATCGGAGTTACGTCAACCGGCTGGAGGCGGGGGAGCGCGGCGCGCCCGCCGAAGCGGGGACCGAGGCGCTGGCGCGTGCGCTGGACCTGACCGACGCCGAGGCCGACCGGCTGTTCGCGGCGGCGGGGCTGCTGCCGCGCTCGCTGCGCGCGGTCGGGCCGACCGATCCGACGATCCTGCTGCTGGCCCAGCGGCTGACCGACCCGCGGCTCTCGCCGGAGGCACGCGCGGCGCTGCGCGCCACGGTGGAGACGATCGCCCGCTGCTGGGCCGACCCGAGCGGTTCGTCCGGCCCGTCCGGCCTGTCTGGCCCGACCGGCCTGTCTGGCCCGTCCGGCCCGTCCGGGTCACTCGGTTCCAGGTGAGCGCATGACCGCCGAGGGACTGAGCATCAGGCCGCAGCTCCTGCAGCTCTCGCCGCAGTACCGGCGGGCGCGAGACAGCATCCTGCGCCCGCATCTGCGCCTGACCGAGTCGCGCTACTTCTGGGAGAAGTGGAAGCCCCGCCTGGGGGCCGACGCCGCGCTCCTGATCATGGAGGTGCGCGACCGCTGCAACCGCGCGCTCGGCCTGGGCGACGGGCCGACCGAGGGCACCACCGTCTCCGCCGCCGAGCTCGCGGCGGC
>DASTZM010000140.1:0-8580 GCA_035764305.1 Chloroflexota bacterium
GACGCGACACGCGGCGAGAACGCGGCCGACCTGGTGAGCACGCTGCCCGAGCGCGAACTGGCCGACTTGATCTACCGCTACGGCGAAGAGCGCTTCTCGCGCCGCATCGCGCGCGCCATCGTGGAGCGCCGCGGCCGTGCGCGTTTCGAGACCACGGCAGAACTGGCACGCGCCGTCGCGTCGGCAGTGCCTGGACGTCAGGGCCGCGGCATCCATCCGGCGACCCGCACTTTCCAGGCACTGCGCATCGCGGTCAACGACGAGCTCCGGGGCCTGGAGGAGGCGCTGCCAAAGACGGCGGCTGCGCTCAAGCCGGGCGGCCGGCTGGCGGTGATCTCGTTCCACTCGCTGGAGGACCGGATCGTCAAGCAATTCATGCGCGGCGCGGTCGAGACCCTGCGGCCGGTCACCAAAAAGCCGCTGGTGCCGACCGAAGCCGAGCAGCGATCCAATCCGCGCAGCCGCTCGGCCAAGCTGCGTGTGGCCGAGAAACTCGGCGCACCGGGAGCCAGTTAGTAATGGAAGTGGCGAAGCCGCTCCACGTCGCCAAGCAGCGGCGCGCCCAGGCGGCGTGGGTCTTCGACCTGCGGCCGGAGATGCTGGTGCTCGTCACGATCGTTCTGATTGCGCTGAGCAGCCTGCTCTACCTGACGCAGGCGTCCAACGTCGCGGCCACGGGCTACGACATCACGTACGCCCAGGATCAGCGCGCCCGGTTGGAGCGCGAGGTCCAGCAGCTCAGTCTGCGCGCCGCACAGCTTCAGGCGCTCAACCGCCTGGAGAGCGAAGCGACGACAAAGCTGGCGATGGTCCCCGCGCCGGTGCCCGAGTACCTCCCGCAGCGCGAGCGCCCGGTGGACGTGGAGGCGGCGCTGTCGCGTGCTGAGCGCGAGGCGCAGCATCTGCCCACCGGCTGGCGCCAGCAGCTGGCTGCTCTTCTGCGCCTCACCGCCGATCTCGGCTAGCTCTCCACCGCATCCCATGGCCGCCACGACGTTCCCTACCGGCGCAGCCCCGCCGCGGCCGCTCCGCCTGGGCGTGCTGTTCGCAGTCTTCGCGGCGATCGGAAGCCTGCTCGTCGCACGACTGGTGTACTGGCAAGTGCTCGACTCGCCACGCCTGAAGAACAAGATCACGGCGCAGCACCAGCTCGATGCGATCGTTCCCGCTCGGCGCGGCGGGATCTTCGACGTGAACCGAGATTTGCTCGCCGGGAGCGTCTCGGTCGACTACATCTATGCGCAGCCGTCGGCGATCAAGAAACCCGAGGAGGCCGCGGCGAGGCTGGCGACGGTATTGGAAGTGACGCCGGAGGAGCTGCTTCCGGCGCTCTCGGACACGTCGCGCCCCTACGTGCGCCTCCTCGGTGGGCGCAAGGTGTCCCCGGAGGTCTCGGAGAAGGTCTCCAAGCTTCGCCTGCCGGGGATCTTCCTGGAGCCGACGACGCGCCGCACGTACCCGGGTGGGCCGCTCGCGGCGCACTTGCTGGGGTTCGTCGACAACGAGGGCGCGGGCTGGTACGGCCTGGAGGGGCAGTACGGCGGGCAGGGCGGGGGACCGGTGGGCGGCAAGCCCGGGCATCTGCGTGCCGAGCGCGACACCGCGGGCAACGAGATCGCCTTCTCCGAGCGTCAGTGGCAACCGCCCGAGGACGGTATGGACCTGGTCCTGACGATCGACAGGACGATCCAGTACATCGCCGAGCGTGAGCTTGACCGCGCCATCGCGCAGCACCAGGCGTCGGGCGGCACCGTGATCGTGATGGACCCCAAGACGGGTGCCGTGCTGGCCATGGCGAGCCGGCCGGGGTTCGATCCCAACAAGTTTGACGAGTTCGCGCAGCAGACCGAGCTCTTCGCCAACCCGGCCGTCACGCTGCTCTATGAGCCGGGATCGACATTCAAGGTCATGACGATGGCCGCCGCGCTGAACGAGAAGGTGGTGACGCCGGAGACGACGTACGTCGACAACGGCGTGCTGAGCATCGGGGGCTTCACGATCCGGAACTGGGATGGCAAGGCCAACGGCGTGACCAACATGACGCAGCTGCTCGAGAAGAGCAGCAACATCGGCGCCAGCTGGATCGCGCTGAATCGCCTGGGTGCGGACCGTTTCTACCGGTACGTCACGGCCTTTGGGTTCGGACAGCCGACGGGCATCGACCTGCAGGGCGAGGGGCGGGGGATCGTCAAGGACCCCAAGAGTCGTGACTGGGCACAGGTAGACCTGGCGACCAACTCCTTCGGCCAGGCGATCTCGGTGACGCCGCTGCAGATCGCGTCGGCGGTGTCGGCAATCGCGAACGGCGGCATCATGATGCGGCCGTACGTTGTGCGTCAGATCGTCGACCCCAACACCGGGAAGGTGGTTCAGGACACGCAGCCGCACATCGTGCGCCAGGTGATCTCTCGCGAGGCGGCGAGCACGCTGCTGACGATGCTGCACAACGCTGCCGAGAACGGCGAAACGAGGGGGACGCTCGTCCCCGGGTTCAAAGTGGCGGGCAAAACCGGCACGGCGCAGATTCCCGATCTCGAGAAGGGCGGCTACGATCCCAACTTGACGATCGCCTCGTTCGTCGGCGCGGTGCCCGCGGACGACCCCCAGTTCGTGATCCTGGTCAAGATCGACAAGCCGCTCGACGAGCCGTGGGGCTCGCTGATCGCCAAGCCGGCGTTCGCGATCATCGGCCAGGAGCTGACACGCTACAAGAAGCTGCGCCCCACCGAACCGATCAAGACACCGACGCCATCGCCGGTGCCGCGCGCCAGCGCGACTCCACCGGCGCGGTCGACGCCGGCGCCGGTGGCGACGGTCCGCCGGTGACCCGCACGCGATGACCGCGGCCGAGAAGACCTTCAGCCTGGGCGACCTGCTCGCGTGGCGGCGCGACGGCGACGCCGCGCGCCGGGTCGGACCCGACAAGCGCATTCACGTCTTCTCGACGGTGACGCACTCCTCGCTGCTGAACGGCAGCCCGCCGATGGAGCCAGGTGGGCTATTCGTCGCGCACAAGGCTCGGCGGGATGGGCATGACTTCGTCGTCGACGCGTTCAGGAACGGCGCGCGCACAGCGCTGGTCAGCCGCATCCCACCAGGAGTAGACGAAGAGCGGCTCGTCGTCGTGGAGGACACCCTCGACGCTCTCCAGCGCTGTGCAACCTGGTGGCGGCGCCAGCACCGCGCGCGCGTGATCGCGCTCACCGGCAGTGTTGGCAAGACGACGACCAAAGATCTCTTGACCAACATCTTGAGCCGGCGCGAGCCGGTGCTGAGCACGCGCGGGAATTTCAACAACGAGTTCGGTCTGCCGTTCATGCTGCTCGAGCTGACCGACGCGTATGCGCACGCGGTGCTCGAGATCGGAATCTCGGCGGTCGGCGAGATGGAGACGTTCGCGCGCATCGCCGCGCCAGACGTGGGCATCGTCACGCGCGTCGCCCCGGCCCACCTTGAGTTCTTCGGCGACGTGGACACCGTCGAGCGCGAGAAGGGCCGCCTGGTGGAGGCGCTCCCACGCGCCGGCGTGGCGGTGCTCAACGCCGACGACCCGCGTGTCGCCCGGATGCGGGGGCGCACCAGCGCGCGCGTCGTGACGTACGGCACAGATCCGAGCGCAGACGTGCGCGCGCGCGACGTCGAGCTGCTGGGCTTCGACGGGGTGCGCTTCGCGTTGGAGCGGGCGGGCGACCGGTGTGTGCTGACGCTTCCCATGATTGGGCGGCACTTCGTGACGTGTGCCCTGGCGGCAGCGGCGGCGGCGTTCGAGGAGGGAACGTCCTGGGAGGACGTTGTCGCGGGACTGGAGCAGCCGCTGGCCAGCCCCCGGCTCGCCCCGATCCCACTCCCGAACGGCGTCACGATCCTGGACGACACGTACAACGCCAGCCCAGAAGCGACCAAAGCGGCGCTCGATGTCCTCGCCGCGTGCGCCGGGCGACGGATCGCCGTGCTAGGCGACATGTTCGAGATGGGCGAGGCCGGGCCGGCGACCCACCGCGACGTGGGCGCCTACGTCCCGGGCCACGCCGACGAGCTGCTCGCCGTCGGCGAGCTCGGCCGGCACATCGCCGACGCCGCGCGCGAGGCCGGCCTCGCGGCACGTTCCGTCGAGTGGGCGGCCACCACGGAGTCGGCGGCGGCGCTGCTGGAGCCACGACTCCGCGCGGGCGACTTCGTTCTGGTGAAGGGCTCGCGCGGAATGCACATGGACCAGATCGTCGCCGCGCTCGCGGGCGAACGAGCGCCGTCGGGACACCACTGAGAGATGACCGAGTCGCTCCTGCTTGCGGTCGTGACCTTCATCGCCGGGTTGGCATTCGGGCCAACCTGGCTCAAGTTTCTTCGCGCGGCGCGCGTCGGCAAGCAGCTCAACCCGAGCGAAGGAGAGGAGCAGAAGGCGAAGGAGGGCACGCCCACCATGGGCGGCGTCATCTTTTTGGCGCCGATCGTCGCGGTGACGCTCGCCCTGCAGGTCGCCCGGACGGGACGCCTGTTCCTTCTCCTGCCGCTCGGCCTCGCCCTGGTGCTCGCGGCGCTCGGCGCCGTCGATGACCGCCAGACGCTCGTCGGACGCGACCGGTCGGCCGGCCTTCCTCCGGGTGCCAAGTGGGCCGTGCAGATCGTCCTCTGTCTCGCCGTGGCGGGCGCGCTCGCGTGGTACGGGATCACGCAAGTGCACGTCCCCTTCGTCGGCAGCTTCGACCTCCCTGCCTGGGCGTACATCCCTTTCGCTGCCTTCGTGCTGGTGGCGACGACCAACGCGACCGCGATCACGGACGGGCTGGACAGTCTCCTCGGGACGACGGCGGCGATCGCATTCGCCGCGTTCTGGATCATCGGCCTGCTGCTCGGCTATCCGCTGTCGGCGGGCCTGAGCGCGACGATCGTCGGCGGCCTCCTGGCGTACCTGTGGTTCAACGCGTTTCCGGCGCAGGTGTTCATGGGAGACAGCGGCTCGCTGCCACTGGGCGGACTGCTGGGGGTGGTGGCGCTGATCGAGCGCGAGCCGTTCCTGCTGCTTCCGATCGGCATCGTCTACGTCGTCGAGGCGCTGGCGGACATCCTTCAGGTGCTGACGAACAAGCTGACCAGTAAGCGGATGTTTCGTACGGCGCCGGTGCACCACCACTTCCGCCAGCCCTATCGGGCAGACCGCTGGGTCACGTGGCCGCGTGACGCGTGGCCCGAGGTGTGGGTCGTGCAGCGCTTCTGGATCGTGGGCGCGGTCGGCGCGCTGGTCGGACTGCTGCTGGCGGTAGCCAGCTGATGGTCGCCCTCACAGACGTGCGGGGAGTCGCGCTTCCCCGATCGAGCGATAGCTTCCCGAGGGTCCAGACGGCGCCCGCGAAGGCAGCGCGCGTGCCCTTCGGCGGACCGGACTATGCGCTGCTGCTGGCCATCGCGGGGCTGCTCGCCTTCGGGCTGATCATGGTCTACAGCGCAAGCGTCGTCACGGCGTACACGGCGTACCGGAACCAGTTCCACTTCTTCTACAAGCAGGGGCTGTCGGCGGTGATTGGGCTGGCGGCGCTGCTGGTCCTGATGCGTATGGACTATCACGCGCTGCGCAGCCTCTCGGTCCCGGCGTTGGCCGTCTCGATCGGGATGCTCGCGGCCGTCCTCATCCCGGGGATCGGGTCGGAGGTCTACGGGGCGCAGCGCTGGATCCCGCTGGGCTCGTTCCAGCTCCAGCCGAGCGAGGTCGCGAAGGTGGCGATCGCGCTCTACGTCGCGCACTGGCTCACGACCAAGCGCGAGCTGGTGTCCGATTTCGCGTATGGGCTGGTGCCGTTCAGCGTCCTGATGGCCGTGATCGTCGCGCTGCTGATGCGCCAGCCGGACATGGGAACGACGATTGTCGTCGTCTTCACCGCTGTCTCGATCTTCTTCGCGGCCGGAGCCAACCTCTACCACCTGGCGCTGCTGTCCGGGCTGGGGGCGCTGGGCGGTGCGGCGCTCATCTTCATCTCGCCCTACCGGCTGGTGCGCGTCTTCGCCTTCCTCGATCCGTGGGCCAAGCCGCAGGAGACGGGCTACCACGTGGTGCAGTCGCTGCTGGCGTTCGGTGCGGGCGGTGTCACCGGAACGGGGCTCGGCGTCGGGCGCCAGAAGTTCATGTACCTCCCGTTCCCGCACACCGATTCGATCTTCGCCGTCGTTGGCGAGGAGCTGGGGCTCATTGGGACGATCGCGATCGTGGTGGCGTTCGTGTTTTTCGCCTATCGCGGGCTGCGGATCGCTTGGTACGCTCCCGACCAGTTCGGCCGTCTGCTGGCGGTGGGCGTCACGTGCGGCATCGCCTTCCAGGCGATGATGAACATGGCGGTGCTGACCAGCTCGGTGCCGTTCACGGGCATCACGCTGCCGTTCATCAGCTACGGCGGTTCGTCGCTCATCTCGACGCTGGCAGCCTGCGGCATCCTGCTCAATGTCTCGCGACAGACGGTCATCCCCACCCACGGCGCACCCGCGGCCGCCGGCGAGGGTGGCAATCTCCGGCGGGGGCACGGCCGGCCACATCTACCCCGCCCTGGCCGTCGCGGCCGCGCTGAGAGAGCCTGACGGCGACCACGACTCGCCAGCTGAGCTGCTGTACCTCCACGGCCCCGGCCGGCGCGACCTGGAGCTCATGGCGCACGCGGGGATAGAGCACCGGAAGCTCGACGTCGGCCCGATCCGTGGCACGGCGCCCCACCGGCTGGCGCTGAACCTGCTGCGGATCGGACGCGCCACGGGCCAGGCGGCGGGTGCGCTGCGCGGGTTCAGAGCCGGCGCCGTGCTGGCGACGGGCGGCTACGTCAGCGCACCCGCCATCCTGGCGGCGCGCCTGCTGCGGATCCCCGTTGTGCTGTACCTGCCAGACGCGTCTCCGGGCATGGCCGTGCGCGTCCTGGCGCCGTTCGCGACCCGCATCGCGCTCTCCTTCCCCGTCACGCGCCACTACTTCAAGGGGAGCAAGGCGATCGTCACCGGCTACCCGGTGCGCCACGAGTTCCTCGAGGCCGATCGCGAGCGCGCCCGGGCGGCGTACTCGCTGCGTGACGACCTGCCAGTGGTAATGGTGATGGGCGGAAGCCAGGGGGCGCAGAGCCTCAACCTGGCGGTGAGCGACGCGCTCGAGCCGCTATTGCACCACGCCCAGCTGATCCACCTGTGCGGCGAGTCCGACGAGCAGCAGCTGAGAGCCCAGCGTGCGCGGCTCGACGAGTCGATCCGCCAGCGCTACCACCTGTTCCGTTACCTGCACCGCGGTGTCGCCGACGCGATGGCGGCGAGCGACCTGATGGTGTGCCGGGCCGGCGCGTCGACACTGGCGGAGCTGCCTGTGCTCGGTCTTCCGGCCATCCTGGTGCCCGGCACATTCGCGGGAGGGCATCAGGAGAAGAACGCCGACTTCCTCGTCGACGAGGGCGCGGCGATCAAGGTGGCAGACGCCGAGCTGCGGAACGGCGCGCTTCTGCCGGCGGTGCTGTCTTTGCTCGAAGACCGTGCACGCCTGGCCGAAATGGCGGCCGAGATGCGCCGGCTGGCGCGCCCCGAGGCCGCGGCGAATATCGCGTCACTCGTGCGTTCGGTCGCGCGGAGGAAGCGCGCGTGACCGCGACGCCGGGCGCTCCGGCACACGCGGCACTGCCGCGACGTGTGCATATGGTGGGGATCGGCGGGGCCGGCATGAGCGCGCTGGCGCGCCTGTATCTCGAGCAGGGCGTCGCGGTCTCAGGCTCGGACCAGGTGCAGTCGCCGACGCTGGACGACCTGGCGCGCCTCGGCGCGCACACCTACGCGGGCAGCGCCCCGGAGCGCATCGGCGAAGCGGAGCTGGTCGTGTACTCGTCGGCGGTGCCCGAGAGCGACGCCGAGCTGCAGGCGGCGCGTGGGAGCCGGATCCGCACGGTCAAGCATGCGGTGGCGTTGGGCGAGCTGTTCAACGCCAAACGCGGCATCGCCGTCGCCGGGACGCACGGCAAGACGACAACTACCTCCATGCTCTCGCTCATCCTCGAGCGCGCCGGGCTTCAGCCGTCGTTTCACGTCGGCGGGGAGATGCTCGACCTGGGCACGAGCGCGCGCCACGGCGCGGGGGAGTGGTTTGTGATCGAGGCGGATGAGTTCGACCGGCGCTTTCTCGAGTACAACCCGGAGATCGCCGTCGTCAACAACGTCGAGCCCGATCACTTCGAGTACTACGGCACGTACGAGCAGATGCGGGGCGCCTTCGCCGACTTCCTGAGACGCATCCGGCCCGGCGGCGCCGCCGTCGTCTGGGGCGAGGACGAGCGGCTCGGCGGGCTCATCGACGAGGTGCGCCCCCCGCGCGTCGTGCGCTTCGGGCTTTCGGACTCCGGCCGTGGATGGGACGTAACGGGACGGGACCTGCGCCTCGACTCCGGCGGCTCGCAGCTGACCGTCGAGGCCGGCGGTGAGCGGACAGTGCTGAACCTGGTCGTGCCGGGCGTGCACAACGCGCGCAACGCGCTCGCCGCCCTGACCGCTGCCGGCCTCGTCGGCGTTCCCCTGGCCGACGCCGCGGCAACGCTGAGCGACTTCCATGGTGCGCGGCGCCGCCTGCAGCTGCTC
>DASTZM010000141.1:0-2718 GCA_035764305.1 Chloroflexota bacterium
CGCGACGCCGAGGGGCGCGTCTACTTCTCCGCCACGCGGTTCGAGGAGGGAAAGCCCCTCGGGAACTTCCAGTACCAGGGGACACGGCCGGACGACCCGAACGACATCTACCCGCACGAACACCGACGCGAGCTGCGGGCGAACCGGGTGTTCGCCGCGTGGCTGGCGCACGACGACTCGCGGGCGGTCAACTCGCTGAACATGCTGGTCGAGCAGGACGGGCGAAAGTTCATCCGCCACTACATGTATGACTTCGGCGCGATCCTCGGCAGCGCGACGCGCTTTCCCGACCCGGTGACGACCGGCCACGAGCACTTCATCGAGAAGGCCTCCAGCCTGCGCGCGCTGGGGACACTCGGGCTGCACGCACCTCGGTACGTCCGTGCCGACTATGGGGACATCCCGCCATCGGCGGGACAGGTGAGCAGCGTCGCGTTCGAACCCGAGAAGTGGAAGGCGAACTACCCGAACGCCGCGTTCGAGAACATGCGGCCGGACGATGCGTTCTGGGGCGCGCGGCTGGTGTCGCGCTTCTCGGACGAGACGATCGCGACCATCGTCGCCGCCGTGGGATACGACGATCCGCGGGCGGCGGAGTACATGACGCGAACGCTGCGGGAGCGTCGCGACATCGTCGCGAAGACGTGGCTGACGGGCGTCAACCCGATCGTCAACGCGACGCTGGCCGCCGACGGCGCGCTGACGTTCTCGAACGCTGCCGTAGACGCGCGCGCCGCGACCGCGCCCGACGCGTACCTCGTCACGTGGTCGCGTTTCGACAACCGTTCGGGAGCACACCAGCCGGTCGGCGGCGAGACACGCGTGAGCGCCACACGGGCAGCCGCTCCCCCGGCGCTGCTCAAGGACGCGGAGTTTGCGTCGGCGTCGATCCGTGCGGTCCACCCGCAGCACCCGCAATGGCGCGAGCCGGTGCAGCTCTATTTCCGTCGAGCGGGCGGCGGCTGGAAGACGATCGGGCTCTATCGATAAAGAACGCCCGACGCCCAACGCCCGACGCCCAACGCCCAACTCCCAAACTGGAGTTTGTTGGGAATTGGAAGTTGGTAGTTGGTAGGTGTCTGTTTAGCGGGTCAGTGTAGCGGAGCGGATTGAAAGGCGTCCAGGACGACGGGCGTCGGCGACTGGAGCGCGGTCACGAGGACGGTCGTGGTATCGAGGCCGCGCTGCTGGGCGGTGCGGAGGATCGACGCGAGCACCTGTTGGGTGTGGGCGCCGTGCGCGGTGCGATTGCCGCCGCCGCAGGTCTTCCGAGTGATGACCGCGGGTCGGAGCGCGTGCTCGGCGCGCCAATTCGTCGCATCGAGCGTCGGGTCGAAGAGAAAGCTGAAGACGGCTTCGAATTCGGCGCTGAGATGGACCGCGAAGCGGCGCGCGTCAGCGAGGCGACTGGGTCGGCGATCCAGCAATCGGGCAAGACGGTTGACATACGTGCCGCGGGCGACGGCGAGCCCGTGGACCGACACGGTGCCAGCGGCATGGCGCTGACGCGTCGCCAGCGCGGCCTGGAGCAGCGCCTGCACCTGGGGGGCAAACGGATGCTGCGGATGATCCAGCATCATCGTGCGACAGCGACGGAGGAGATGCGCGAGACACGTTTGATGGGCGGCGTGGACGAATTGGCGGTACGGCGCCCAGCCGTCGCGCTGCAGGACGCCCGCGTAATCGGCGCCGAGCATCCGCGCCGCTTGCGCAAAGCCACGCCCGTCTTCGATGGCGTACGTGGTGGTGTCTGGCGTCGCAAAGGCCCACAGCCAGTACGGATGCCCGCCGACCTTCCAGCCGGTTTCATCGGGCGTTACGACCGGGCTGCCGCGGACGGTGGCGCAGAGCGCCTCGTAGGTCGGCTGTGTCTGGCGCGCGGCGCGATGCACCGCGTGCACCAACCCGCCGCGCGAGACCGTCAGCCCGAAGCGGTCGCGGAGCAGGTGGGTAATGCGCCCGAAGGAGAGCCCGCATTGTTTGTTGAGGATCACGGCCAACGCGACCGCCTGCGGGCCCAGTTGCACCGCGGCGGCGCCGAGCGCATCGGAGGTCTGCAGGGGATGCCGGCCCTGCACCCGCCGGTGACACTGCCGGCACGCGCCGATCGCGACGCGAAATTGATGGACGACGGGGCGCTGGACCGGCAGATCTTCTTGGTACTGCGACACGAGCCGCTGGCGGGTCACCGGGCCGCCACAGTCGGGACACGCCGGCGGCAGTGGCACGTCGTGCGTGACATCCACGTGCGGCGGCGGCCGGCGGTGCGCTTTCCGGCCGTAGGCGGCGCCCGCCTTGCGCCCCGGCCGCTGGGGATGCTCGGTGGGCAGGCCGCGCGAAAACGGCGCCGCTTGCCGATTCGCGCGGCGGCGCGCCATCTCGAGTTCTTCTTTCAGCCGCTCGTTTTCGCGCCGCAACCGATTGCGCTCGATCTCCGACCGCCGCATGTCCTCGCGGAGCCGCTCGTTCTCCCGTTGCAGCTCGTCGATGATCTGCTGCGGGTCGCGAGGCGGCGAATCCTGCGGGCGCCGGGGCACACGCCTGTTATGCCAGATTCAGGCGCGCAGTACAAGAGGGAAAATCGGATCAGCACAGTGCTGACCCGCTAAACAAATACGTTGGTCCTTGGTAGTTGGTAGTTGGTAGGTGTCTGTTTAGCGGGTCAGTGTAGCGGAGCGGATTGAAAGGCGTCCAGGACGACGGGCGTCGGCGACTGGA
>DASTZM010000142.1:0-2429 GCA_035764305.1 Chloroflexota bacterium
CCGGAGGCGTACAGCGCGGCGGCCATCGACTTCCATCTGGCGGTGGGTCGGGGGGCACACAACACGGTGCTGAGCTACTTCCTGGAGGGGCTGCAGCACGTCCTGCGGGACTGGGTCAGCAATACGTACGCGGCGCACCCCGAGGAGACGGTGCGGGAGCCGGACGAGCACGTGCCGATCTACGAGGCGATCCGCGCGCGCGACGCGGCCCGGGCGCGGCATGCGATGGCGGCGCACGTGGACGAGGCGGGCGCGCGACTCAGGCGGATGCTGACTGAAGCGGGCGGCGCCGGCGACGGCGAGGGGCGCACGACACGTCTCGCGTGGGCGTGGCGCGCGGGTGAGTAGTCCACACCGGATCGCGGTCGGCGGGATCCGGCACGAGACGAACACGTTCTCGACACTCCGCACCAGGCTGGAGGACTTTGCCGTCGACCGCGGCGACGCGGTGGGCATCACATGCGAGGGCGCCGAGGTGGTGGGGACTCTGTTCGCGAACGCGTTCCCGCATGGCGTGGTGGAGCGGCGGGGGTACGAGACGCTCAAGGCCGAGCTGTTGGAGCGACTGCGGGCCGCGCTGCCGCTAGATGGCGTCTACCTCAAGCTGCACGGCGCTATGGAGGTGGAGGAGATCGGCGACGGGGACGGGGACCTGGCGTCGGCGGTGCGAGGGCTGGTGGGACCGGGCGTGCCGATCGCGGCGTCGCTCGACCTGCACGGCAACGTCTCGCAGAGGCTTGTGGAGGCGTGCGACGTCCTGACGGCGCTGCGCACGGCGCCCCACCGGGATATCCGCGAGACGCAGGAGCGCGCGCTGCGCCTGCTGTGCGGGTGCCTCGACGAGGGGCGCCGGCCCGCGATGGCGATGGTCAAACCGCCGATCCTGATCGCGGGGGAGAGCGCGGTGACGGACGTCGAGCCGGCGCGCTCGCTGTACGCGGACCTGGCGGACATCGAGCGTCGCCCGGGGGTGATGGACGCGTCGATCATGATCGGGTGCGCGTGGGCGGATACGGCGCGGACGTCGACAGCGGCGATTGTGGTGGCGTGGGACCGTGAGACGGCGGAGCGCGAGGCGCGCCTGCTTGGGGAGCGGATCTGGGAGCGGCGGCGCGAGTTTTGCCCCGACGCCGAAACCGCCCCACTCGGCCAGGCGGTGGCGCGAGCGCTGGCCGCACAGGAAGGCCCGGTGTTCGTGTCGGACTCGGGGGACAACGTCACCGCGGGCGGCGCGGGCGACCTTTCGCTGGTGCTGGAAGAGCTACTGCGCGCCGGCGCGCGGCGGACGCTGGTGGGAGGGCTGGCCGACGCGGCGGCGGTGGAGCGGTGCCACGCCGCGGGGGTGGGCGCGGTGGTGGAGCTGGCGTTGGGCGGCAAGCTCGACACGGTCAACGGACGGCCGCTGCTGGTGGAGGGGACGGTGCGCCACCTAGCGCCCGGGCTCGCGCGCCTGGGCTGCGGCGGCGTCGAGGTGATCGTCGCGGCGGACCGGCGCGCGTTCACGACCCCGAGCGGCTTCGCGGCAGCGGGCGCGGACGCGCAGAGCTACAAGGTGGTGGTGGTGAAGCAGGGGTACCTGTTCCCCGAGCTGCGGCCGATCGCGGCGCGGAGCATCCTGGCGTTGACGCCGGGCTTCACCGATCTGGACCTGCCGCGGCTCCCGTACCGGCGGGTGGCGCGGCCGATCTACCCGCTGGACCCGGAGGCCGCCTGGCGGCCGTAGCGGCGCAGCCGAAGCCGCGCAGCCGCCGCCGCGGAGACGGACGAAGGGCTACCAGGCGTCGACGCTGAGGGTCTGATCCTCGAGCGGGAACTCGACGCGCACGCCGCCGCGCCGGTCGGACGAGTGCAGCGCCAGGCCGTACTCCATGAAGCGCGCTGCCTGGCGCGCGTTGCAGATCGGCTGGCGGCCGGTGTCGAGGGCATCGACGAGGTCTTCGAGCTGCTGGAGGGGCGGGCTCTTGACGATGGGCGGCGTCTCTTGGGGGAGATGCGTCATCCACCGCGTCGACGCGTCTTCCGGGTGGTGCCAGAGGTCGACGTGCTTGCAGTCGTTGATGGTGTGGATGCGGCCTTCGGTGCCCGAGATGACGAAGCTGGTGGAGCCCTGGAAGGAAAGGCCCTCGATGAAGAAGCGGATGCCGTTCTTGTGGACGACGTAGCCGCTGCCGCGGCGATCCTGGATCGGCTCGCCGTGGCGGTTTAGCTCGTGCGGCTCGAGGTGGCCGACGGCGAAGGCGGGCTCGGGGTCGCCGGCGAAGAAGGTCATGGCGTCGGTGTCGTGCGTGGCGTTGTGGATCAGGCCAGCCGCGCCGGTGATGCTGACCGAGATGACGTCGCCGATCTCGCCGCGATCGATCAGGGCGCGGACGGCCTGGTAGCGGGGCGTCCAGCGACGGGGGTAGGTGCCCTGGAAGGCGACCCCGTTC
>DASTZM010000143.1:0-6532 GCA_035764305.1 Chloroflexota bacterium
TGGAAGGGGTCTACGCCGAGCCTACGTCCGCCGCGGCGCTCGCGGGGGTGGCGCAGCTGGCTGAGCGGGGCCTCATCGCGCGCACGGATGTCGTCGTCATCGCCATTACCGGCACTGGTCTAAAGGATCCTGGTCCCAATGCTTGACGTGGTCATCAAGAACGGCAGAAGGGTCGACGGCAGCGGCGCGCCGTGGGTGCGCGCGGACGTCGGCCTGCAGGACGGCAGGATCGCCGCCGTCGGCAACCTGGAGCACGCACAGGCGACGACCGCAATCGACGCCGCGGGCAAGGTGGTCGCTCCGGGCTTCATCGACTGCCACTCCCATTCCGACTGGTCGCTTCTGGCGAACCGCGGGGCGGACAGCACGCTGATGCAGGGCGTGACGACGGAGGTGGTCGGCAACTGCGGGATGTCTTACGCGCCGGTGAGTGCGCTGAACCGCGACCGGCTGGCGACCGATGTGGCGCGCACGTCCCCGGGCGCGACGGTCGCGTGGAACACGTTCGGCGAGTACCTTGACCACGTGCGGCGCGGCGGCATCGGCGCCAACTATGCCTTCCTGGTGGGACACGCGGCGGTGCGGAGCGCGGTGATCGGGTCAGACGAGCGCGTGGCGACGCCCGACGAAGTGCGTCAGATGGAACGGCTGGTGGCGCAGGCGTTGGAGGAAGGAGCGATCGGCTTCTCGACGGGGCTGGAGTTCGTGCCGGGGCGCGTGGCGACGCCGGAGGAGCTGACCGCTCTCTCGAGGGTCGTCGCACAGTACGACCGCATCCACACGTCCCACCAGCGGACGCGCAACGAGAAGTTCGTGGAGAGCGTGCAGGAGATCCTGGGCGTGTGCGAGGCGGCGGGGGCGCGGCTCCAGATCTCGCACAACAACAAGCGCCCCGGCGCACCGGACGGCGCGTGGGAGCGCACGATGGAGCTGCAGGAGGAGGCGAGGTCGCGGGGCGTGGACGTCTCGTGCGACACGACGAGCTACATCGCGGGGCTGGGTCTGATGGCCGCGGTGCTGCCGCCGTGGCTCTTCGACGAGGGGCCGGCGAAGGCGGCCGAGCGACTCGACGACCCGGTGATTCGCGAGAAGGTGAAGGACGACTGCAGCCGCTACTGGCTGATGGTGGCGCGCCGGCAGTTCGACATCATCCGGCTGGGGCGGACGACGAACACGCCGCAGTTCTTCGGCAAGACGTTCGAGGAGATCGGCCAGCTCACGGGCAAAGACCCGATGGACGCCTACCTAGACATCCTGCGCGACGAGGGAGCGGGCATCGCCGACGCGGGCATGTTTGGCCAGGTGAAGACACCCGAGCATCTGCGCGAGCTGATGCAGCACCCGCTCGTGGCGCTGGAGGCCGACGCCTGGACTGCTTCTGCGGAAGGGCCGCTCGCGCCGATGGTGAACCACCCGGCGAGCTTCGGCTGGACGGCGCGGATCCTGGGGGACTACGTGCGCGAGCGGGGCTGGCTGCGCCTGGAGGAGGCGATCAAGAAGATCACCGCCATGCCCGCGGCGAAGTTCGGCTTCCGGGACCGCGGCCTGCTCCGCCCGGGCTTGGCGGGCGACGTGGTGGTGTTCGACGCGGACACGATCCGCGACAACGCCGACTTCGACAGGCCCGCGGTCTATCCCTCGGGCGTCGAGCACGTCTTCGTGAACGGCCGCGCCGCGGTGCGCGACGGTGCACTCGTCGGGGCGCGGGCGGGTGAGGTGCTGACGCCCTAGTAGCCGGCGGCGAGGCTCTCCCCGGTGGGGTCTTCCCCAGCGTGGATGAGGCCGGCGGCGTGGTCGATCACCACGCCGCCGGCGCTTGCGCCGGCGCGCCCCTCGACGACGGCGAGCGTGTGGCCCAGGGCCTCGAGCTCGGCGCGAGTCTGGGGATCGATCCGCGACTCGATGCGCGTCTGGGGGTGGCTTGAATCGATCATCGGCGCGCTGACGGCGTCCTGGATCGAAACGCTGTGGTCGATCACCAGACTGAGCGCGCGGGCGACGGTGCCGGTGATGTGGCGCCCGCCGCGCGCCCCCACGGCGCCCCACGGGCGGCCATCGCGCAGCATCACCGTGGGGGCCATGTTGTTTAGCCCGCGGCTGTGCGGGCGCATGGAGGCGGCGCGGCCGGGCTGCGGGTCGTGCCAGGTCATGGCGTTGTTCATCATGAAGCCGGCGCGCGGGAGGATGACGCCCGACCAGCCGACGTTGGTGTCGGTCAGGGCGACGACGTTACGGTGACGGTCGACCACGTTGAGGTGCTGCGTGCCGCTCACTTCCCACGGGTGGGAGCGCTGGTAGCGGACGTCCGGCTGCGGACGCCCTTCGAACGGCCAGGGATCACCGGCGTCGTAGCGCGGCGGGGTGCGGGTGGGGTCGATGAGCGCGCGCCTCTGGGCCGCGTAGGGCTGGCTGATCAGACCCTGCCACGGGACGTCGACGTGCGCCGCGTCTCCGACGTAGAGGTGGCGGTCGGCGAAGGCGAGGCGGTTGGCGACATCCAGCAGGTGCAGCGCCTGCGCGCCGTGAGGGTCGAGGTCTGACAGGTCGAAGCCGGCCAGGATCGCCAGGGTCTCGAACGCGGTGACGGCGCCGCACGACGCCCGCGGCGCCTGGAGGCGCACGCCGCGGTACTCGAGCTCGAGCGGCGCCTGCGGCCCGCGGGCGTGGTAGCTCGACCAGTCGTCCAGGGTGATGTGGCCGCCGTGCTCCTCCATGTCCGCCGCCACGTCGCGCGCAATCTGCCCGCGGTAGAAGTCCTCCGGCCCGACCTCGGCCAGCCGACGGAGCGTCCTGGCGAGGGCGGGATAGCGCACGCGCTCGCCGGCGCGCAGGGGCCGCCCGCGATCGGTGAACGTGGCGAAGCTGGAGGGGAAGGACTTGAGCAGCTCCCAATCGGCGACGATGGCGACGGCGGTCTCGGCCGGCAGCGCCGATCCCTCCTCCGCCATCACGATGGCGGGCTCCAGCGCCTGCGCCCAGGTGAGCGTGCCCCATCGGTCGAGCGCGAGTGCGAGTCCGGCGACGACCCCCGGCACACACATGGAGCGCCAGCCGCGGAAGTTGGCGTCGTCTCTGACGCGGCGCCAGCCCTGCGTGCTGCCGAAGCCGCCGTCGGGGTGCGGCGGGAAGCGCTCCGGCAGGGCGGCCGCGGGCGATTCGTTGGCGTAGTCCACGACGTGCGTCTGGCCCGCGGCCGCGTCGTGGAAGACGAGGTAGCCGCCGCCGCCGATCCCGCTGGCGTTCGGGATCAGCACGCCGGTGCACAGCTGGGTGACCACGGCGGCGTCGACGGCGTTGCCGCCGCGCTCGAGCACGTCCAGCCCGGCCAGCGCCGCCGGGGGCTGCTTGGCGGTCACGACACCGTTGGGCGCGGCGACCTCCTCCTTGGTGCGGATCAGCCGGCCAATCACCCGTCCCATCGCGGCGCGGATTGTAGGCGCGCGCGACGTATGATCCCGCGCCCGATGTACTACGGCAGCTACGACGGCAGCAACAAGAAGGTGCTCTTCCACGAGATGTGGCGCCACGAGCTGGAAGACGCCCGCACAAAGGATCCGGTGGTGATCGTGCCGGTGGGGAGCGTGGAGCAGCACGGGCCGCACTGCCCGCCGGATGTGGACATCTCGATCCCGTTCCATCTGGCGATGGCGGTGGCGCAGGAGATCGACGACTTCCCGTGCCTGGTGGCGCCGCCGGTGACGTACGGCTTCACGCACTTCAACATGGGGTTCCTGGGGACGCTGACGCTGCGGCTGGAGACGTTCATCGACGTGCTGTGCGATGTCTCGCGCAGTCTCAAAGCGAACGGCTTCGAGCGCATCGTGCTGGTGAATGGTCACGGCGGGAACGTCGCGCCGCAGCGGTCGGCTTCGGTCAAGCTGGCCGAGGAGGACGTATGGGCGCTGCCGCTGGTGTACTGGGACCTGGTGGAGGACGAGCTGAAGGCGTGGAGTGAGACCGACGAGGGCAGCATTGGTCACGGCGGCGAGTGGGAGACGTCACTCCAGCTCTACCTGCGGCCGCAGCTGATCGACCGCTCGAAGATCCTGCCGGCGGGGGCCGACTACGGCTGGCCGCGCAGCGTGGGGCGCTTCCCGCCGCGGATCGCGCGGTACGCGCAGTGGCCGGAGCGCCGTCGCGAGGCGCCGTTCGGCGTGATGGGCGACCCGCGCGTCGCCTCGGCCCAGAAAGGGGAGCGCGTGTTTGGCGTGCTCAAGGAGCGTCTGGCGGAGGTGTGCCGGGAGTTCCACACCCAGGAGCTGCGCCGCTACCGCCAGTTCGGGAGCAGCTGCCTTTGAGCCTGGGAGAGCGGGGCCACGTCGCCGCGCGCGCTGTCGAGGGGCACCGCCCGCTGGACCGGACGCCGTTGCGCGCGCTGCGGAACCGGGAGGGGCACTGGGCCTGGGCGCTGCACCGTCTGACCGGTCTGGGCGTGCTTGCCTTCCTTTGTATGCACGTCGTCGACACGTCGCTGATGCTGGCGGGAGAGGAGGCGTACAACCACCTGATTCGGTCGGTCTACCAGCAGTGGTGGTTCCAGCCGGCGGAGGTCGCGCTGGGCGGGGCGCTGGTCTACCACACACTCAACGGGCTGCGGATCATCGCGCTCGACTTCTGGGAGGGCGGGATCCGGCACGACCCGCTCCTGCGCCGGTTGGTTGCGGGGGGTGTGGTGGCGGTGATGGTGCCGCTGACCGCTGTGATGCTGCTGCCGTTTGTGTCGCTGTGACGACGGCGACGCGGACCGCGCAGACGGCGCACACGGCGCGCACGACGCGCGAGTTCTACTCCTGGTATTTCTTCCGGGTCTCGGGCCTGCTGCTGGTCGTCCTGGCGCTGGGCCACTTCCTGCTGATGCACGCGATCCACTCCATCCTGGACGTGGACTACTCGTTTGTCGTGCGGCGCTGGGCACAAGTCTCCTGGCGCGTCTACGACTGGCTGTTGCTGGTGCTGGCGCTGCTGCACGGCTTCAACGGCCTGCGCGTCGTGGTGAACGAGCACGTTCGCTGGGAGGGGGTGCGCCGCGCAGCGCAGGGGCTGGTCGTGGCGGCAACGCTACTCTTTCTGATCCTCGGCACCTACGTGCTCGTCGCGTTCGCGCCGTCCCAATCTTAGTAAGAAGGAACCCATGTCCATCTCGTATCAGCTGCTCGAGGATGTTGCCCACGAGCTGAACCGCCGCGCCGCGATCGCCGTGCCGCTGGACGCCAAGGAGGCGTTTGTGCTGGCCGCGCAGCGCGAGACGAACCCCGCCGCCAAGATCGCGCTGAACGCGATCTTGCAGAACGCAGACACCGCGGTGGAGCAGTCCGCCGCGATGTGCGGCGATACGGGGTTGCCCCGGTTCTACGTCAAAGTGGGCAACGACGCCAAGCTGGCCGACGGCTTCGCGTCGCTGGAGCAGGCGGTGCGGCGGGGAACGGCGCTGGCGACGCAGAGCGTGCCGCTGCGCTCCAATCGCGTCCACCCGCTCTCGCGCCACAACCCGAACAACAACGTGGGGGTGATGGCGCCGAACATCGATTACCGCTTCGAGCCGGAGGGCGACTGGATCGATCTGACGGCGGTGCATAAGGGCGGGTTGTTCGGCAGCGACTACCGCATGCTGTTTCCCGGCGACGGGATCCCGGGGATCAAGCGGTTCTTCGTCGACACGCTGGTCGCGTTCGGGCACCGTGGGCTGTCTTGCCCGCCGGTGATCGTCGGCGTGGGGATCGGCGGGACGAAGGATCAGTGCGTCACGCTGGGTAAGGAGGCGAGCTGCCTCCGGCTGGTCGGCGACCGCCACCCGGATCCGCTTGTGGCGGATCTGGAGGACGAGCTATACGAGCTGGGCAACAAGACTATGCTGGGCGTGATGGGCTTCAAGAGCGACACGCCGGTGATCGACGTGCACGTCGAGATCGCCTACGCGCATACGGGCGGCCTGCCGGTGGGTATCAGCGAGCTGTGCCACGCGGCGCGGCGCGCCACCGCGCGCATCTGGAACGACGGCCGGGTCGAGTACCGTCTGGACCCCGAGTGGTTCACCCCGTATCAGCGCCGCGAGTCGGTCGACTGGGACGCGAGCGCTCCTCCCTACTACGCGCGCAACGACCGCCTGACCATCAAGACGGACGGCAAGAAGGTCATCCCGCTGATCGAGGTGAATGGGGCGGCATCCGCACCGGCGGTTCCGGCGGTGCGCCGGCCGAGTACGGCGGGGGCGGCGGCACATGAGTCGCGCACGTTCCACCTCACCATGCCCCTGAAGGACGAGGACGTCCGCCAGCTCCATGCCGGCGACATCGTCTACCTCACCGGCACGATCTTCACGGCGCGCGACGGCGTCTACGAGCACATGCTGCTCCAGCACCACGAGCCGCCGATCGACATCCGGAACCGCTACAACGTCACCACCCAGTCCAGCCCGGCCGGAAGAGAGGTCAGCCCGGGGCAGTACGAGGTGACGTCCCTCCAGGCGACGGCCGGCTTCCGCTATGCCCAGTGGATGGAGGATCTGTTCACGCGCTACGGGGTGAAGGCGGTG
>DASTZM010000144.1:0-2912 GCA_035764305.1 Chloroflexota bacterium
CAGGTTTGAGTTCGGGACGACCGCAAACGGGTTGGGCGGCGTCGGCTCGTGCGTCGAGATGGACGACGCCGTGGTTGCGATGGAGGCGACGGCTAAACAGGTCAACTTCGGGTTCGTGCGGAACGTCTCCGATTCGCTAATCGACGCCAAGCTGCCGCGGGTGCTCCACGCTCCGTGGGCGACGATCACGTACAAGCGCTGCGGACTGAGGACGAGCTACAACGGCGCCCTCGCGACGTGGGCGGTCATCGCGGGCTAGGCGAACAGAGGGGTAGGCGTGGCGCTCGAAGACCCGCTGCCGACGTCGGACGTGCTGGTCGTGGCGTGGCCCCATTCGAAGGGGCTGGACGATGGCGGCCCAATCTGGCCAGCAGTTCGGGTGGCGTTCGGCGTGGGTCACCGCGTACACGACCGCGTCTACGACCGACGCTTTCACCCCACGGTGGAGGGGAGCGTCTTCACCAGCCGCCGGCAGGCACGCGTGCGGCGGCCGGTGCTCGCGCGCTACGTTCAAGCGAGGCTGGATGGTGGACGTGTTTGTCTGTTTGCGCCGACGGACGACCTGCTCACCGGGCCGACCGCGCTGGCACGTGCCTTGGTCGAGACGGCGATTGCCGAGGTCAAGCCGTCGCTGGTGCTCTCGGTAGGGTTGGGCGCGGCGGTACTGCCGAATCAGCAGGTCGGAGACGTCGTGTGCGCCTACCAAGCGCGTCTGGACCCAGTGGGTGCAGGAGGCGCCGGTCCCGTGAGGACGAGCGCCGGGCAGCTGCCGGCACGCTGGTCCAACGGCCTGACGTTTGGCCCACTGCGCGAGCCCGCGCTCCGCGCGCCGACGCCGTTCTACAACGCCCCGCCGTCGTGGCCGCGGCCACAGGCGCAGAACGCGTTGCTTCGGGTCGCGGTCAAGCCACTCCTCTCGCGGCCCGCGAAGGACGAGCATGGGATCGGCATGGCGCTTTCTGACGGCATGCCGCCGAGCGCACCCGGAGCCAGCTACGTGAGTAGCCTGTCCGCTGTCGCCGAGGTGACCGACGTGAATAGCGCGATACTGGCCGAGGTGTGCACAGCCGCGGCTTCGCCCTTGCCGTTTGCGCTCTTTGCCGGGTTGGCGACGCCGCTCCTGATCTGCTCGCCGGACGACGACGACGAGCAGTCCCTGCGCGACGCGTGGGCCAACTACTTCCTAGTGGAGTTTTCAGCGGCCGCGGCTGTGAACGCGGCGCGGGCGGCGAGCGCCGCAGCGCTCGCCCACGTGCGGGCCGCGCTGGCGCCGTACCCAGTGGCGCTCGCCGCCGCGGGGCCGGTCTCGTGGCAGAAGGCATACCTGGATCCGGGGCCGCACCGCGCGGCGCTCGAGTTCTGGCGTGCGCGGGGGAGGTCTGCCGCCGGCGGGCCCTAGCCGGCCAACCACGTTGTAGAGGGCGCCGTGCGCTCACGCGCCGTAGCGCCGGCGTTTGTAGACATACCGGACGCGGTAGTGGTCGTACACCGATCCAACGTGCAGCGCGTATGCCCTGGCGACGGAGGACACACCCTTCACGATGACCATGTTCTCGTCGTTGTCGACGCTCGCGGTGGGGCCCAGGTTGTGCGCGCCGGTGATGACGACCGGGTCGCTCTCGAAAGGGTCGATTACGATCAGCTTGTCGTGCACGATCACGTCGCTGAAGCTCGGTAGCTCGGGATCGACCTCGCCGCGAAGGTCGTCGAACGCGTCCGGGATGATGATGGGTGGGGCGTCGATGGGTGCGGTCATCCCGGACGGCGAGTGAGCGACGCCCGCCTCCGGCGGCGCTTGGTCTGGCCAGTTGTTGATGACGCCGCGCACGAAGATCGGGCGGGCCTGATCGCGCATGCGCGCCAGGATGGCGTCCCAGGCGGAGCCGGCATTGTCTGCCAGTGCGGGCTTGAACAGTAGAAAGAGAATGGCCTTCTTGGCCCGCTTGATTAGCGTCGTGACCTCGACCAAATCGTCTGGCATGAGAGCCGGGTTCGGTGGTGGCAACGTCGATGGCGCCGTCGGCGCCGGCACGGGAGCGAACCAGAGGGTGACCTCCTTCGCTCCGCCGAGCGGCACACGGTGCGGAACCGCCGTGAACGCGCGAAGCTGCGCGGTCATCTCGCCGCCGGCTTGGGCCAGCTCCTTCCAGTAATCGAGGAAAACGTCTGCCACCTGGGGGATCTCGATCAGCAGCGCGTTATTTGTCTGCGTGCAGAGTCCAGTGCGCGTCCAGTTCGCGCTGCTAGTCCATACCTTCGCGGCGTTGCCGCTTGAGTCGCAGAAGACGACAAACTTGTTGTGTCCGAGATGTCCATCGAGGAGCCGGTCGACCACCTGGCGTGGCGCGCCCGGAATCGCCGGGGCGGACGGGGCGGCACGCTTGAGCGCGCGGCGTGACGCCTCGGCATCATCGCGGTTTCCGCCGGCAGTGCCCAGGCGACGTTCAGCGTCACCCTCCGTTCCGTTGGCCAGGACGATGTTCAGCTTGTCTCCCAGCGCGAGCAGCTTCTCGGTCAGCTCGTAGTCGGTCAGGTTGAAGAGCGCGGCGTACACCTTCGTGGCGTCGCGGCGCGCCTCGTCCAGCAGCTGCAACAGGGCGAGGCGCAGACTGCCAGCCAGGTCGGCCCGGATCACGTCACCCGGCGTGTGGATGCTCTCCGAGAGCATGTGATGATCGGCACGCGTGCCCAGCGTCACGCCGTCCGACGCGCCGCTCGCCGTGACGTGGTGTTGGTGGGCGCGCAGCCGCGCCGCGAGGCCCTGATCGGCGACCAAGCCCTTGGTGAAGTAGGGCTTGAATGGACTCGGCTTCGGCGGCGCGATTCGCACTGTCTTGCTCCAGCCCGCGGCGCTGCCCGCGGGGGGAGCGGTAGGCACGGGCTGGGGAGTAGTCGCCTGCACGGCGGCGACG
>DASTZM010000145.1:0-2229 GCA_035764305.1 Chloroflexota bacterium
TCGGCGGCGGTCAGGTCGGGATAGAGATAGGTGCTGTGGGAGACGAGACCGAGCGCGCGCCTCACACGGGGCGCGTCAGCAGAGGCGTCCTTGCCGTGGATCCACACCGAGCCCGCCGTGGGGCGGATGGCGGTGGCGAGCAGCCGGACCAGGGTGGTCTTCCCGGCGCCGTTGTGGCCGAAGAGCGCAAGCCGCTCGCCGGGCTCGAGCGCCACATCGGTGGGGGCGAGCGCGATGGCGCGGCCGTAGCGCTTGGAGAGGCCCCGGGCGACCAGGGCCGGCGACGGGGCGGTCGCGGTCGGCGCGCCGGGCCCGATCATCGCTGCACCAGGCCGTAGACAAGCGCTCCGGCAAGCAGGAGCGACGCGGTGATGACCAGGGGCAGCTCGGCGAGCGCACCGCCGGGGAGCGCGCGGCCCGGCTGCGCCGTCTGCGCGACTGGGAGGCCGCGCAGCTCGAAGGCGGCATCCGCACCGGCGGCGAGCTGTGACCCCTCGAGGAGCAGGTAGCGCTGGCTGCCGATGGTGAGATCGGTCCCCCGCTTGAGCGCGCGGCTGGCAGACTGCAGGTCCGGTCCGGCGGCCGCCGGCAGGAGCACCTGGACGCCTTGCGCGGGCATGGCGGGGGCGTAGGCGATGCGGGAGGTGGCGCCCGAGTACGGCAGGGCGTAGGAGATGACGATGCTCTGCTCTCCCGGCGGGAGGGGGGCGGCGAACGCGTACACGCCCTCTTCGGTGGGCACGCGCACGAAGTCCGCTCCCGGAGGGCCCGAATCGATGCTTACGTCAACCGCCTGCTTGGGCACGCGCACACGGACCACGCTCTCCTCCCACCGCGCTGGCTGATACGGCTCGGCCGCGGCGTTCTGGAGCAAGAGCTTTTCCATCAGCAGCACCTGTCCCACCACGGGATCGGTGCCGGTCACCACCAGCACGGCGCGCTTGAGCGAGACCGCGCGCGCCGCCTCGGCCGACTGCGCGGCGGCCACGCGTGCGCCGGGGCCGAGCGCGGCCACGACGAGTGCGAGCGCCCAGGCGGCGCGCAGCGCGCGGCACAGGACACTCATGGCGCCACTCCGGCGCGGCGCCGCGCGCGCACCGGCGCGCCGCGCCGGCGCGCGGGGACGCTGGGCGCGGTGGTGGCGTCGAGCGCCTGCAGGATGCGCGCGGCGGTGTCCTCAAGCTGGGCGCGCGACGTGCGGTACACCTCCGGATCGAGCTTGCCGAGCCGGTGGTCCTCCTCCAGCTCACGCAGTGCGACAAACGCGCGCTCGCGGCGCACGTGCAGGTCGGTGGTGGGATCGGCCTCGGGGCCGACGGACGGCGCGTCCGTCTCCCTCCACAGGAGCGGCGAGACGACGAAGGCGATGGCCGACCCGGTGACCACGGCGACGAGCAGAACGAGCGAGAGCGTCACGGCGCCTCCCCTGCCAGGCGGGCCAGCTCGGCCCGGACACGGGCGCGATACGGGTCGAGCGCGTCAGCCGGCGCCGCGCCGGCGGGCTCGGCCTCACCTGCGGCGCGTGCACGCGCGGCGCCGGGGCGGTGGCGCACGAGGCGCCAGATGAACGCCGCGCCACCCAGCAGGCCGAGCGGTGTGACAGCCCACACCAGGAGCGAGAAGCCGCGCTTCGGCGGATCGAACAGCACGGTCTCGCCGTAGCGCTCGACGAAGTAGGCGACGATCTGATCGCGCGTGCGGCCCTGCTCGAGCTGCTCGCGGATCACCTGGCGCATCTGGAGCGACAGCTCGGACTGCGATTCCGCGACCGAGACGCTCTCGCAGATGGGGCAACGCAGCGTGCGGGCGATGTCGCGCACCTGGTCGTCCAGCGCATCGGCGCGGGCGATGGTGGCGTGGGACGCGAGCGTCACGAGGGCGATCAGCACGGCGAGCAGGAGACGTCGGCCGGCCGCGGTGCGCACGGTGGAGCGGTGGGCCGGTACGGGGGCGGGATGCGCGCTCACGGTGTGGTCACTCCGCTGCGTGATTGGTTGAGCTCCTGCAGCGCGGCGGTGGCCCACTGCGTGTCGGGCTGGAGCCGCGCCGCCTCCTGCCAGTGGCGGGCGGCGGCCTGCGGGTCCGGAACGGCGGCGCGCGAGTACAGGAAGCCGAGCGAGTAGTGCACCTGCGCGCTGGCCGGCTGCTTGCGCAGCAGGTCTTGGAAGACGGGCTCGGCGGCGTCGAAGCGTCCCAGGTTCATGTAGGCGATCCCCACGTCGGTCTGCG
>DASTZM010000146.1:0-2285 GCA_035764305.1 Chloroflexota bacterium
ATCGAGCAGTACACCACGTCCGGCCGGCGTGCCTTCACCGCCCCAAACCCCACGCCCAACCGGTCCGCCACGCCCGGCCGGAAGTTCTCGATCACCACGTCCGACGACTCCGCCAGCCGCCCGCACATCTCCAGCGCCTCGGGCGCCTTCAGGTTGAGCGCGATGCTCCGCTTGGAGCGGTTCATCGACAGGAAGTACGCGCTCTCCCCAGTCTTGCGCTCCCCACCTTCGCCCACGCTGCCGCCCACAAACGGCGGACCCCAGTGACGCGCCTCGTCGCCCACGTCCGGCTCTTCCACCTTGATCACGTCCGCCCCAAGGTCCGCCAGGAGGCTGGTGCAGTACGGCCCCGCCAGCGCCCGTGTGAAGTCCAGGACGCGATAGCCGTCGAGGGGGCGCACCGCGCGGCATTGTAGCCGCGGTCCAGCGTGCTGCTACCGTACCGCCGGAGTCCGAAGACGCGATGACGCTCGACGAGCTGAAGGCAAAGGTGGGACAGGAGCTGGGCGTCAGCGCCTGGCTGACCATCACCCAGGAGCAGGTCAACACCTTCGCCGACCTCACCGGCGACCACCAGTACATCCACGTCGACCCCCCGCGCGCCGCCCAGACACCCTTCGGCGGGACGATCGTCCACGGCTACTTCACCCTCTCGCTCCTGCCCGGCCTGAACGAGCAGACCATCGGCGGTCCAGGGATCAACCTCGGCGGCCGGATGTCCGTCAACTACGGGCTCAACCGCGTCCGCTTCCCCGCGCCGGTGCCCGTCGGCACGCCCATCCGCCTCCGCACGGCGCTCAAAGACGTGGAGGACGTCAACCCGGGACAGGGGCCAGACGGCAAGCCGCAGGCAGTCCAGGTCACGCTGACCCAGACCATCGAGGTCCAGGGCAGTGAGAAGCCCGCCATGGTCGCCGAGACGCTGACCCGCGTCTACTTCTAGGCCCTACCGCCTCATCAGCTCCCGCGCGGCGAGCGCCACGTCCTCCGCGTTCGGCAGCACAGCCTCCTCGAGCGTCCGCGCGAACGGGATGTGCGTGTCCGCGCCGCCCACCCGCACCACCCGTCCGTTCAGCGTTGCCGCCGTTCAGGGGGCGTGCTTCGGCACCAGTCTCGGTTTCGCGCTGACCTGCGACCTGCGCTTCGGTGAGCGCTTCTTGCTCGCCGCCTTCTTCGCCGCGCCTTTCCGCGCGCGGGGCTGCGGCGCCGTCGTCGCCGCCGTCTCCGCCTGCTCGATCGTGCTGAGCAGCAGCTCGATCGCCGACGCCGCCGCCTCTTCCTTATAGGTCCTGCGGTCAGTCGCCGGCAGCAGCCGCTCCTCCCAGAGGTGCGTGTCCGGATGCTCCTCAGTCGGCTGCTCCGCCCACCCCGCCACCGCCAGGTACGTCAGGCCCGCCTGCGGCGCCGACTTGGGCTCGTCGATCAGCTCCACGCCTTCCGGATTTCGCGCCGGCACGCCTTGCGCCCGCACGTCGATCGTCGGCGCGGTGTCGTCCGCGTAGCCCGTGATCGCCACGGCCCAGTCGGTGGCGAACACTCGCCGTGCCAGGCGCGCCATCTGCACCGTCGCCTCGGCGCCGATCCCGCCGTGCTCCTGGATCGTCTCGCTCGAGACCCGCAGCAGGAGCTGCTTCGGGAAGTCCGTGTAGGCCACGATGCCCACGCGCAGCCACGCCGAGCTGCCCGGGATGTCGGTCAGCAGGCTGGACAGCGCGCCACCCGTCGCCCCCTCCGCCACCGCCAGCTTCTCGCCCCGCCGCGTCAGCACCGCGGCCAGGCGCTGCGCCAGCGCCTGAGGACTCTCCAGCCCCACCGTCATCAGTAGCCGGATTCTACGGTAGGGCTATCCCACTGGCGCCGCCAGCTCCAGCTCCTCGTCCTCCTCCAGCGCAGCCTCCTTCTCCGCGTGCAGCGCGTCACGCAGCACGCGGTAGGAGCGCCCGTTCGCCTCCTCGGGTTCCACCAAACCACGCTCCTCCAGCTCGTCCAGCAGGCGCGCCGCACGTGGGTAGCCGATCCCCAGCTTCCGCTGGATGAACGAGATGCTCACGTTGTTCGTCGTCTCCAGCACCGCCAGCGCCTTGTCGAGCAGCGGGTTGCGGTGCTCGCCGCTCTTCTCGGCGTCTGCCGCCTCCTGCTTCAGCATCAGCGCGTCGATCTCTTCCTTCTGCACGTACTGCGGGCTGCCCTGCTTCTTCCAGAAGTGGATCAGCGCGGAGATCTCGTCGTCGTTGACCCATGTGCCCTGCGCGCGCAGCGGCTTGCCCTGGTCGTAGGGCAGGAAC
>DASTZM010000147.1:0-4281 GCA_035764305.1 Chloroflexota bacterium
GGCGCTCGGCCGGCTCCGCGAGCGCCTGGCGGGGTTCGGGATCACCCTGGATGTGCTTGGGGTGGACGTGGAGCGCCTCTGGTCGCAGCTTCTGGCCGGCGCGCCCGAGAAGGAGACCACCCTGGAGCGGATCGCGCAGAACATCCTCGCGGCAGGGGAGGCGGGGATCCCGTGCTTGAAGTACCGCATCCAGCCGCTGGGGGTACTGCGCACGGGGCGCGTGCCAGGTCGGGGCGGGGCGCAGTACTCGGCCTTCCGCTACGCCGACTGGCCTGACGCGTCGCTCACCGAGCTAGGGACCGTCACCCAGGACCGTATGTGGGACGCGATCGAGGAGGCGCTGGAGCATCTCGTGCCGGTGGCGGAAGCGTGCGGCGTGCGGCTGGCGTGCCACCCGCAGGATGCGCCGTTGCCGATGGAGGGCGTGCGCGGGATCCCGCACGTCCTCTCGAGCGTCGATGCGCTGGAGCGGTTCTTGGCGATCTGCCCAAGTCCCTTCCACGGGCTGAACTTCTGCCAGGGGACCGTGGCCGAGATGTGCCGCGACCCGCGCCGCGAGGTGATCGAGGCGATCCGGCGGTTTGGGGGCGCGGGCAAGATCTTCATGGTCCACTTCCGCAACATTCGCGGCGGCTTCGGCGACTTTGTGGAGGTCTATCCGGACAACGGCGTCGTGGACCTGCTCGCCGCGGCGCGCGCCTATCATCAGGTCGGCTACGCAGGCATGCTCTGCCCGGACCACGTCCCGCGTTCGGACGTCGATCCGACCGGGGAGCGCCAGTTCGCCTTCTGCCTTGGCTACACCCGAGCGGCCATCCAGGCAGTGAGTTCTTACAGTCCGTTTACCGTCCCTTGATCGTCGCTTGAGGCGCCGCGAGTACGCTCAGCCTGTCCCGCGTTATGTAGGGCAGACAGGGGCAGCGACAGGGGCAGCGACAGGAGGGTCCAGTGGAAGAGGGCAAGACCAACGTCCGTGGGGCGGAGCGTCGCTTGGAGCGTGCCCGCGAGGCGCTCAAGGTGGCTATGAGCCGCCTGGCGTCGGTGCGGCGCGCGGCGCTCCGGGGCAACCATGATGCCGAAGCGCTCGACGTGGCGGTGCTGGCCTGCCGCGAAGCGCAGGCCACGGTCCGCGCCGCGCGCGAGGACCTGGAGCGAGAATGGATGAGCGCGCTCGACCGTTCGATCCCTGCCGCATCTGCGCCCGAGCCTGGTCGCGCGAACGCAGACGCCGCGAGCGACCCCGAACCGCTCCAGATCACCCCGCGCCTGCTGTTCGCTCGCTGGCTGGTGCAGACCGGCCGCCTGACCGACGCGGTGTCCGGCGACGTGGTCCACATCGCGGTGGAGCCGGAGCTGCAGCCCGCCGCGTAGCATTCGGGCGTGCAACGCGCGCCCCACGTCCTGCTCTTCATCTGCGATCAGCTGCAGTACCAGCGTCTGGGGTTTGCGGGGCGACTGAACCCCAGCGCGCCGTCCGGCAGGACGCCCCAGCTGGACCAGCTGGCGGAAGAGGGGATCTTCTACACCCACGTCCATTCGTCCAACGGGCAGTGCGTCCCATCGCGCGCCTCGATGCAGACGGGCCTGTATCCCCACGAAGCCGGCGTGATGATCATCTACGGCTTCCACGGCCACAGCGCACACCTCACAGCCGATCAGCGCACGGTGGGGAACGTCCTCCGCGACGCGGGCTACACGACGGCCTACTTCGGGAAGGCGCATTTCGGCATACCGCTCGCAGACCTGGGGTATGACCACGGCCACGATGGGCGACAAGGAGAGCGCGCGCCACGGCGCAACAGCGCTACCGATCGCGCGATCGTCGACGATGCGCTGGCGTTTCTGCGCGCCCACGATCCAGAGCGACCGCTCTTCCTCACGGTTTCGATCCACCAGCCCCACCCGCCCTTCGAGCTGGTCGAGCGCTTCGCCGGCCGGTTCCCGCCGGAGACGCTGCTGCTGCCTCCGAGCTTCCGCAGCGATGACCTCTCCACCAAACCCGCCTTCCACCAGCAGCACGCCACCGACGGGCGGCATGGCTATCCCACCGCCGGCCTGGAGGACGAAGCGCGGTTACGTGTCGAGCTGCAGCGCTACCTGACGATGACGGCCAACGTCGACGCGCTGTTCGGGGAGGTGCGACGCGGGTTCGAGGAGAAAGGCATGTGGGGAGGCACCGCGGCGCTGTTCACGAGTGACCACGGGGACATGATGGGGGCGCACCGCATGCGCCTGAAGGGGACGATCCCCTACGACGAGATCTTTCGGATCCCGTTCATCCTGAAGTTGCCGGACGGGTCGCCCGAGCCCGAGCGCCGCGTCGTGTCCGACCTGGGGTGCAACGTCGCGCAGCCAGGCACGCTGGTCGAGGCGGCGGGGCTGCCCATCCCGAGCGACTTCACGGGCGGCTCGCTGCTGCCGGCGGCGTACCGCGCCGCGCCGCCCGAGCGCGAGGAGGTCTTCTTCGAGCACTACGGCGCGTACTGGGGGCTGCACCCCTTCCGTGCCGTTCGCGTACGCGATCCCGAGCGGGGCGAGTGGAAGCTGGCGAAGTATTACGGACCCGACGAGGGGGAGGCGGAGCTCTACGACCTCGGCGCCGACCCGCACGAGAACACCAACCGGGCGCGGGATCCCGAGCTTGCGGTATGGCGTGGTGAGCTGGAGCGCCGCGTCGACGATTGGTGGGAGCGCACCGGCGGACGGGGCTTCGCGTACTACGAGTCGCGCGAGTTCAAGGCGAGCGGCGAGGCAACACTCACCGACCGGCGGGGCGGCGACTAGCGACGCGGTAGCATCGCCGACACGATGACTTCCTCCCAGACGCGCCGGCCCAACATCCTATTCATCATGAGCGACGACCACGCCGCTCACGCCATTTCGGCGTACGGGAGCCGGATCAACCAGACGCCGCACCTGGACCGGATCGCACAGGGCGGGATGCGCCTGGACGCGTGCCTGTGCACCAACTCCATCTGCGCGCCCTCGCGCGCCAGCATCCTGACCGGCACGTACTCGCACGTCAACGGCGTGCTCACGCTGCGTGAAGGGTTGGACAGCTCGCGTGAAGACCTACCCAACGTCGCCAAGCTGCTCCGGGGCGCCGGCTACCAGACGGCTATCTTCGGCAAGTGGCACCTCGGACACCAGCCCGAGAACCATCCCGTGGGGTTCGACACCTGGCGCGTGCTGCCGGGACAGGGCAAGTACCACGATCCCGACTTCTGGGAGATGCCCGACGCCGAGCACCCTGAGGCGTACCGCAAGACGTACCAGGGCTACGCGACCGACCTGATCACGGACTTCTCGCTGGACTGGCTGCGGGCGCGCGACCGTAACCGGCCGTACTTCCTGATGCTGCACCACAAGGCACCGCACCGCCCGTGGCAGCCAGATGAGAAGCACGCCCAGATGTACGAGGACGTGGAGGTGCCGTACCCGGAGACGTTCGACGACGACTATGCGACGCGCTCCCAGGCGGCGAAGATCGCGCACATGCGGATGGAGCACCTGAACGACACCGACACGAAAGGGCCGCCGCCGCCCGGCCTGTCGCCGCAGGAGGAGCGCAAGTGGAAGTACCAGCGCTACATCCGCGACTACCTCAAGTGCATCGCGTCGATCGACGACAACGTGGGGCGCGTGCTGGACTACCTGGATGAAGACGGCAGCGCCGACGACACCGTGATCATCTACACGAGCGATCAGGGCTTCTTCCTGGGCGACCACGGCTGGTTCGACAAGCGCTTCTTCTACGAGGAGTCGCTGCGCATGCCGTTCCTGATCCGCTACCCGCGTGAGATCGCGGCGGGATCGACCGACGAGCACATCGTGCTGAACACGGACTTCGCGCCGCTGTTCCTGGACTACGCGGGTGAGTCGGCGCCGGCGGCGATGCACGGGCACGGCACGTCGTTCCGGTCGGTGCTGCGAGGAACGACACCGGCTGACTGGCGGACGTCGATGTACTACCGCTACTTCATGCACATGGACAACGCGCACCACACAACCGCCCACTACGGCGTGCGCACCGACCGCCACAAGCTGATCTACTACTACGAGCCCGAGCCAGGGCCGCAGGAGTGGGAGCTGTTCGACCTGCAAGAGGACCCGCGCGAGCTGAAGAACGTCTACGGCGAACCCGAGTACGCCGGCGTAACCCGCGACCTGGAGCGTGAGCTGCGCCGCCTACGCGAGCAAGTAGGCGACCTCACGAACGACTGGGAGAGCTAGCTCTCCCAGAGGTCGTAGAGCGGGGCGCCCCGGGCGTGTCTCGGCGCG
>DASTZM010000148.1:0-2335 GCA_035764305.1 Chloroflexota bacterium
CTGAGCGACGATCCCGCGGTTGAAGTAGGCCTTGATCTTTCCGGACCCCGGCGTCAGCGCGACCGGCTGGCTCCACAAAGGGCTCTGGACGGCCGGGTCTGGCAGTGCCGCTACCGGTTGCCCTCGCGTCAAAGGGGTGACGTGGTAGCGCAGACTCTTGCCGAGCGGCGCCTCGCGGTCCCAGTACTCGAAGTCCTGTATTCGCCAGCGGTCGGTTGGGTCCGCCCCACTTGGATCCTGGAAGCAGATGGGGTTCGGCAGCGGATCGATAGTTGGCGGAGCGCCAGCGGTGCACCGATGGACGGCGAATCCGGTCCAGGTCTCGTTCACCTGCCCGTTCACTGGACGCCAGATGACATGCGCCAGATTGGAGTTGGCTTCGGCGCGAACCGTCAACACCATGGCCTGGCAGCGTACTAGCAGACCCGATGCGCGTCAAAGTGCTGGCCCTTTTGCCTCGATCTGCACGTCGCGCCGCGTTCCCCGGTCTGGGCGGCGGGAGGGGCTGCGAGTTGCACAGCTCGGCGTGCGGCGGTACGCTGGCTGGCGATGTGGCAGCCGCCCGCGGAGCTGCCGACCGGCTCCGTCACCTATCTGCTGTCGGACGTCGAGGGGTCAACGCGCCTCTGGGAACGGTTTCCCGACTGGATGCGCGAGGCGATGGAGACGCATGACCGCATCTTCGAGCGGGTGACCGCGGCGCGACGTGGCGTGCTGGTCCGCCCGCGCGGGGAGGGGGACAGCCGGTTTTGCGTGTTTCCGGATGCGGCAGACGCGGTGCGCGCCGCGGTGGACATTCAGCGCGCGCTGCACGCCTGTGCATGGCCTGAAGAGTCGCGCGTCAGGGTGCGCATGGCCCTTCACACCGGCCAGGACGACGTGCGGGACGGCGATTACTACGGAGCGCACACCAACCGCTGCGCCCGGCTACGCAACGTGGGACATGGTGGCCAGATCTTGCTGAGCGGCGCAACGGCAGCGGCAGCCGGCGCTCTTCCAGATGGCGTTCGTCTGCGCGACATGGGGATGCGGCGGCTCAAGGACGTGCTCGAGTCGGAGCGGATCTACCAGCTAGTCATCCAGGGGCTCCCTAACGACTTCCCACCGCTGCTCGTGGTCGACGCCCGGCCGAACAACCTGCCCGTCGAGACATCGCCCTTCATCGGCCGGCACAAAGACGTCGAGGTCGCGGGCGGCCTGCTGTTGCGGCAGACCACGCGACTGCTCACGCTGACCGGACCCGGAGGAATTGGGAAGACGCGCCTGTCGCTCAAGATCGCGGAGGACGTCCTGAGCGCGTTCGAAGACGGCGTGTTCGTGGTCGGGCTGGCCGATGTCGCCGGCGCCGCGCAGGTCATCCCGGCGGTGGCGCAGGTGCTTGGCGTGCGTGAGCTGCAGGGAAGAACGCTCCAGGAAAGCGTCCGTAGCTTCCTGTCGGAGCGCGAGCTGCTGCTCGTGCTGGATAACTTCGAGCACGTGCTCGGGGCTGCGCCGGCGGTCGGGTCACTCCTGGCAGCCTGTCCCCGCATCGCGGTCCTGGCGACAAGCAGGGCTCCGCTGCGCGTCGCCGGCGAGTGCGAGTACCCGCTCTCGCCGCTGGGGGTACCCGACCCGATCCGCGACCTCGAGCCCGCAGACATCGCCGCGAGTGAGGCTGCGCAGCTCTTCATGACCCGCGCCCGCGCGGTCGACCCCAGCTTCGCGATCGACGCGGCCAACGGCGCCGCCGTGGCGACGATCTGCCGGCGCGCCGACGGTCTGCCGCTCGCGATCGAGCTGGCGGCGGCGCGTGTACGCGTCCTCCCGCCGGCCCAGCTCCTCTCTCGCCTGGAGCGCCGGCTGCCGCTGCTTACCGGCGGCCCGCGCGACGCGCCAGCTCGGCACCAAACGCTCCGCGCGACGGTGGCGTGGAGCGACGATCTCTTGACGCCCCAACAGAAGAAGGCGTTCCGCTGGCTCTCGACTCTGCGCGGCGGCGGGACGGTGGACGCCGCCGCGTCGCTGTGCGCGGCGGCGACGGGGCGAAGCGAGGCCGAGGCATTCGACGAGCTGCAGGCGCTGCTGGAGTGCAGCTTGCTGCGGCGCAGCGGCGGCGACCGAGCCGGCGCGCGCGTGGTGATGCTGGAGACGATCCGGGAGTACGCCGAAGAGCAGCTCGAAGCCTCGGGCGATGGTCCGGCCGCGCGCCGCGCGCACGCCGAGCACTTCCTGCGCTACTCCGCCAAGACCGAGATCTCCGCGGCACAACATCCGCCGCGCTACGTCCCGGCCTCGCCCGAGCGCATCGATGCCCTTGAGCGCGACCTGGAGAACTTCCGCGCCGCCGCGAGCTGGC
>DASTZM010000149.1:0-5485 GCA_035764305.1 Chloroflexota bacterium
AGCTGGATGGCGTGCGGCCGGTGACGCACGGAGCGGTGGGGGGCGCCGAGCTGGCGGAGCGAGGGGCGAGACGCGACGGGGTGATCGACTTCAGCGCGAGCACGAACCCGCTGGGGCCGTCCCCGGCGGTGCTGGAGGCGCTGCGCGCGCTGGGGTCGGCGGAGCTGGGGCGCTACCCGGACCCGGCGGCGGGAGCGCTGTGCCGGGCGCTGGCCGAGCGGCTGGGCGTGGGGCACGATGCCCTCCTGGCGGGGAACGGCACGTCCGAGCTGATCTGGCTGATGGCACTGGCGTACGCGCGGGGCGCGCCAGAGCGCGTGCTGATCTCGGGGCCGGCGTACGGCGAGTACGAGCGGGCGTGCCGGATCATGGGGTCGGCGGTCGAGACCGAGGCGGCGCGCGAGGCCGATGCCTTCCGGCCGGACGTGGACCGGCTGGCGGAGCATGTACGGAGAGAACGGCCGCGGATCGTGTGGCTGTGCAACCCGAACAATCCGACGGGGACGTACCTGACGCCGGAGCGGATCGAGCGCGTGCTGGCGGCGTGCGTCGAGGTAGGCTGCCTCCTGGTCGTGGACGAGGCGTATCTGGCGTTCGTGGAGCATGGGCGCTCGGCGATCGAGCTGACCGACTCGGCGCACGCGGTGGTGCTGCGGTCGATGACGAAGGACTACGCCCTGACGGGCCTGCGGCTGGGGTACGCGGTGGCGGCGCCTGACCTGGTGGCACGCCTGCGGCTGGTGCAGCCGCCGTGGAGCGTGGGCGCGCCGGCGCAGGCGGCGGGCATGGCGGCGCTGCGCGACGAGGCGCACCTGGAGCGGTCGCGGCGCGAGGTGTGGGCCGCGCGGGCGCTGCTGGTGGACGGGCTGGCGGCGCTCGACTATCGGGCCCTGCCGCCGGCGGCGAACTTCGTGCTGGTCGACGTGGGACCACGGTGGGAGAGCGCGGCGGCGCTGCGCGCGGCCCTGTTCGCCAGGGGGTGCGTCGTGCGGGACTGCGCGTCCTTTGGGCTCCCCCGCCACGTGCGAATCGGCGTGCGTACCAAGGAGGAGTGCGCGCGGCTGCTGGCGGCGCTGCGGGAGGTGAGCCGGTGAGCGCGAAAGTGGTGATGGTGCAGGGGACGGCGTCCTCGGTGGGGAAGAGCCTGCTCTGCGCCGGGCTGTGCCGTCTGTTCCGTCAAGCGGGATACCGGGTCGCGCCCTTCAAGGCGCAGAACATGAGCCTCAACTCGTTCGCCACGCCGGAAGGGCTGGAGATTGGACGGGCCCAGGCGGTGCAGGCGGCGGCGGCTGGGATCCCGCCGCACGTCGACATGAATCCGATCCTGCTCAAGCCGGAGGCCGACTCGCGCTCGCAGGTGGTCGTGCTGGGGAAGCCGGCCGGCACGAGCAGCGCGCGCGACTACTTCGCACGGAAGCTGGACCTCTGGCCCGTGGTGTCGGCGGCGCTCGACCGCCTGCGCGAGACGTGCGACGTGGTGGTGATCGAGGGGGCGGGGAGTCCGGCGGAGGTCAACCTGCGCTCGCGCGAGATCGTCAACATGCGCGTCGCGCGGTACGCCCAGGCGCCGGTGCTGCTGGTCGGGGACATCGACCGCGGCGGCGTGATGGCGTCGCTGGTGGGGACGCTGGACCTGCTGCTGCCCGAGGAGCGCGAGCTGGTGAAGGCGCTGATCGTCAATCGGTTCCGCGGCGACGTCTCGCTGTTCAAGGATGGGGTGACCTTTCTGGAGGAGCGCACGGCGCTGCCCGTGCTGGGCGTCGTGCCGTTCGTGCGCGACCTGCGCATCGCGGATGAAGACTCGGTGGCGCTCGACGACCGGCGGTGGGTCTTCAAGGCGGCGCCGGACTCGACGGCGGCGGGAGTGGATGTGGCGATCGTACGGCTGCCGCACATCGCCAACTTCGACGACTTCTCGCCGCTCGAGGCGGAGGCGGGGGCGGCGGTGCGATACGTCGAGCGGGCGGACGACCTGGGCTGGCCCGACGTGCTGATCCTGCCGGGGACCAAGTCGACGATGGCGGACCTGGCGTGGCTGCGCGAGACGCGCCTGGCGGAGCGCGTGGTCGGGCTGGCGGCGGCGGGCGCCGCGGTGATCGGGATCTGCGGCGGCTACCAGATGCTGGGACGGCGCATTCTGGACCCGCTGCACGTCGAGTCCCCGGTGGGGGAGGTAGAGGGGCTGGGGCTGCTCCCGGTGGAGACGGCGTTCGCGGCGGAGAAGACGACGGTGCAGGTGCGGGGGAGCGTGACGGCAACCGCGGGGCCGCTGGCGGGGGCGCGCGGGACGGCCGTGACGGCGTACGAGATCCACATGGGGCAGACACGCCTGCTGGCAGACGGCGTCGAGGCGCCGTTCGCGATCGGCGACCGCGGAGACGGCTGCGTCGGCGTGGGCGGGAACGTGGTGGGGTGCTACCTGCACGGGCTGTTCGACAGCGCGCCGCTGCGGCGGGCGGTGCTGCGCTGGGCGGCGGCGCGCAAGGGGGTTCCCCTGGAGGCGCTCGACGCGGCGCCGGCGCCCGAGCGCGAGGTGGAGGCGGAGCTCGATCGCTGGGCGGGCGTGCTGCGCGACTCGCTGGATCTGCAGGCGCTGTGGCGGATCGTGGGGTTGGAGGGGTAGCGCCGTGGGCACGCTGGGGAGGCTGATCCTGGTCACGGGGCCGGTGCGGAGCGGCAAGAGCCGGTTCGCCGAGCGGCTGGCGGCGCAGCTGGCGAACGGTGGGGAGGTGGCGTACGTCGCGACGGCGCGGATGTGGGACCAGGAGATGGCGGCACGGGTGGCGGCGCACCAGGCGTCGCGCCCGGCGAAGTGGCGTACCGTGGAGGAGCCGGCGGCGCTGGGCGATGCGGTGCGCGCGACGCAGACGAGCGCGGCGGTGGTGCTGGTCGAATCGCTCGACATGTGGGTCTCGAACCGCCTGCTGGAGGGGCGGCTGGACGTCGAGGGCGACGACACGCAGCTCGATGCTGCGCGGTTGGCCGCCGTAGAGGAAGGGTTGCTGGCGGAGGTGGCGGGGCTTTGCGAGGGCCGAGGCGCCCACCTGGTGGTCGTGACGGTGGAGGCAGGGTGGGGGGTCGTGCCACCCTACCCGCTGGGGCGGGCGTTTCGGGACGTGCTGGGGCGCGTGAACGCGGCGCTGGCGGAGCGCGCGGACGCGGTCTACCTCCTGGTGGCGGGACTGCCGGTGGACGTCAAGGCGCTGGCAGCGCGCACGCCGATGGAAGGCGGCGGGTGAGCGCGCTGGAGCGGGCGCTGACGCGCGTCGCGCCGCTCGACGCCGCGGCGATGGCGGCGGCGCGCGAGCGGCAGGGACAGCTCACCAAGCCGCCGGGCAGCCTGGGGAGGCTGGAGGAGCTGGCCGTCCAGCTGGCGGGGATCGCGGGGACGGCGCGGCCGCTCATCGGCGATCGAGTGATCGTGGTCTGCGCGGCGGACCACGGCGTTGCCGCGGCGGGGGTGAGCGCGTATCCCGCGGCGGTGACGGCGCAGATGGTGCACAACTTCGTGCGCGGCGGCGCGGCGATCAACGTGCTGGCGCGTCAGGCCGGGGCGCGCGTGGTCGTGGCGGACCTGGGGGTGGATCACGACTTCCCGCGCGAGCTGCCCGTCGTGCACGCCAAGCTCGGCCGGGGGACGGCCAGCCTTCTGCTTGGGCCGGCGATGACGCGGGCCCAGGCGCGGGGGGCGGTGGAAGTGGGAATTGAGATGGTGGCGCGTGAGGCGGAGCAGTTCCGCGCGGCGGCGCGCGGCGACGACGTGCTGGTGGTGGGGACGGGGGACATGGGGATCGGGAACACCACGGCGTCGAGCGCGATCGTGGCGGCGATGACCGGCGCGCCGGTGGCTGAGGTGACGGGGCGCGGGACGGGGATCGACGACGCGACGTGGGCGCGCAAGGTGGCGGCGATCGAGCGAGGGCTGGAGGTGAACCGGCCCGACGCGTCGGACGCGCTGGACGTGCTGGCGAAAGTGGGAGGGTTCGAGATCGGCGGGCTGGCGGGGGTGATGGTGGGGGCGGCGGCGGAGCGGCTGCCGGTGGTGATCGACGGCTTCATCTCGGGCGCGGCGGCGCTGATCGCGGTGGGGCTGTGTCCCGGGGTGCGCGACTACCTGATGGCGGCGCACCGCAGCGTGGAGGTGGGACACCGCGTGGTGCTGGACCGGCTGGGGCTGCGCCCGCTGCTGGAGCTGGATCTGCGCCTGGGAGAGGGGACCGGCGCCGCGCTGGCGATGCAGCTCCTGGACGCCGCGGTGGCCATCCACAACGGGATGGCCACCTTCGACGAAGCCGGCGTAAGCGGGCCGGCGTGAGCGCTCGTTGACACGGTACAGGATGTGCGCTAGGATGGGCGCATGAGTGAGACGGCGGTCAAGTGGCACGCGACGGTCGATGATCTCTACTCCGTCGACGGCAAGGCAGAGCTTGTGAACGGGCGCCTCCGCATCATGGAGCCGGCGGGCGACATGCACGGCCGCGGGTCCACGGCGATCCTGGTGAGTCTGTATGCCTATGCCCGGGCCACGCGAGCTGGCGTCGCCTACGGAGACAACGTCGGATTCCTCACCGACCTTCCGCACCGCCACTCGTTCAGCCCGGACGCGGCCTACTACACGGGTCCACCGGCGGGGAGAAAATTCCTTCCGGCGCCGCCGGTATTCGCGGTTGAGGTGCGCAGCGACGGCGACTATGGCCCTGCCGCCGAGCGCGAGATGGCCGACAAGCGCCGCGACTACTTCGCCGCTGGGACGCTGGTGGTGTGGGACGTGGATCTCTTCGGCGCGCAAGCCGTTCGCGTCTTTCGAGACGGCGACGCAGACACGCCGAGCGCGATTTTCCGGCGAGACGAAGAAGCCGATGCGGAGCCGGCAGTTCCGGGCTGGCGATTCGCGGTGGACGACCTGTTCGAGTAGGTCGAGGCGGCACGACGCGCGTGGCAGTGGGCCACGCGCGTCATCGGGCGCATCCGCTGAGTTGAGCGCCGCCTACATCGGCTTGAGGAGGCGGTCCACCTGGGACTGGATGTCGTCCATCGCGTCCTTGACGGCGCGCTCGCCGCTGGTCATGAGCTTCCAGTTGTCGGCGACGGGCTTCTCCAGGTCGGCCAGGTTGGCGGGTGAGTAGGGGGCGCGCACGGTCTTGGCCGACTCCTCCAGCGTGGCCGGGCTCTCGAAGGGCCGCAGCGCGCCAATGAAGGACTTGTGCTTCTGCATCGACTTGCGCACCGGGACCGAGGCGCCCAGCTCGAGGCGCTCGGCCTGCCGCTGCTCCTCGGCCCACCACTTGACCAGCTCCCACGCGGCGTCGGGAGACTTGGTGGCGGCGCCGACGCCGTAGGCCTGCGGGCCGTCGATGTTCTGGCGCCCGCCCTTGCCCTTGGGCAGCGGGACGAGGCCCAGGTCGAAGCCGGCCTTCTTGGCGCCGTCGACGAGCGCGGTCATGCCGTCACGCGCGACGCCGTACTCCATGCCCGCCTTGCCCGA
>DASTZM010000150.1:0-7958 GCA_035764305.1 Chloroflexota bacterium
GCGCTCGCCGCCCTCGGCCTCCTTGTAACCGGCGCCGCGCGCCGGACGCGTGGGTGGGGCATCGCTGCGCTTCTCGCCAGCGGGACTACGCTGCTCTGGCTCCTCACCACCACGTGGTCGCGCGCCGCGTGGGAGGCGGTCCCATTGATGCGCTTCCTGCAGTTCTCCTGGCGGCTGTACGGCCCCCTCTCCCTCGCGCTCGGCCTGACCGCGGGTGTTGCCGGCACGCTCACCCCGCGGCTCGCCCCGCTCCCCCTCGTCATCGCGCTGCTCCTGACGCTGAACACCACGACGGCGCGCCCGCTGTGGCTCGACCCCGCCGTCGAGCGGCGCGTCGGCGGGCCGCAGCTTGTGGCGACCGAAAACACACTTTTCGGCGCTGGGACGACGACGGGCGGGGAGTTCGTCCCGCGCACCGTCGACCTCCAGGGCCTCGGCGAGCGGCGCTACGGGAACGGCATCTATGAGCGGCTGTACCCCGAGTTCGGCTGGCTCGCCGGGCGCGTCAGGGCGCTCGACGGCCGCATCCGGATCGACTCGCTCGCGTCTGCCACCACGTGGACCGACGCGCGCGTCACCGCCGATGGCCCTGCCGTCCTCGCCTTTCGGACCGTTGCCTTCCCCGGCTGGCGCGCCTATCTGGACGGCGCCGAGACCCCGGTGACGACGGCGCCGCGCGACCCCACACTCGGCGTTGCGCCGGGGTTCGTCGCCGTCGCCGTGCCAGCCGGTGACCACCACGTGCAAATCGCGTTCACGCCCACGCGCGCGCGCAGCGCCGCGGCAGCGCTGAGCATCGCCGCGCTCGGGGCGGCGGCGCTGTGGGCTGCGCACGGGAGGCGGCGGCGCCTGGCCGTGCTGCTGGCTCCGGTCGCGCTGCTTGCGCTGGCGTGCGGCCACGACGCGCTCCGCCCCCAGCTTCGCCTTCCCGCGCGCCCCGCGCCCCAGAACAACCGGCTGGCGATCGATCTCCTGAAGGCCGTCGGCGCCCGGACCGCGACGCTCAGCAGCCCCGGCGGCGCCCAGCTAGGCGCCTTTCTGAACGTGGGGCGCATGCGCATCGGCGACCGCGATCGCGACTGGCTGTACATGCACGCGCCGTCGAGCGCATCGTTCGAGCTGATGCTGCCCGAGCGCGCGGCGCTGCAGGCCGGCCTCGGCATCGACCCGGCGGCGTGGAACGCCCCGACGGGCGACGGCGTGCGCTTCGTCGCCGAGGTAACCACGCTCGGCGGCAGTCGCGCGGGCGAGCCGTTCCGCGTCCTGGACGAGCCGCTCAATCCGCGCGCCTGGGGCGGCGACCGCCGCTGGCACGACCGCTGGGTCGACCTCTCGGCGTTCGGCGGGCGGCTGGTGCGTCTCACGCTCCGTACCGAGCCGGGGCCGACCAGCGACTTTGATTGGTCGGGCTGGGCCGATCCCGCCATCGTCGTCCAGCGTGACGCCCGCCGCCCGGGCGGCGGGCTGCCCGTTCCGGTACCGACGCCCCGATCCAGCTGAATCGGGCCCCGCTCGGTCAAGATAGAATCGATGCTCACCGCACCACCTCCGCGCCGGAGTGGCGGAACTGGCAGACGCATGCGACTCAAAATCGCACGGGCTAACACCCTTGAGGGTTCGAGTCCCTCCTCCGGCACTGATAGAGCGTTCGGCGATACTGCCATCGTCGGTCTGGCGCCACCGCGTCGTCGGTGATCTGAGATGGATCCCAGCGAGCTCATCGACTTCGGTGATCTGAGCGAGCTGGGCGACGCCGTCCCCGATCTGGTCGAGCTGCTGCCCGTCGAGGTGCTGCCCGTCGCGCCGGTCCCGGTCCAGCACGCGGTCGGCTGGGTTCTGCGGCTCCTGGTGGTCATGAGCCACCACGCCGCGCTGCTCGCCTTCCTGGGCGCCTTCATCGAGAACACCGTGGTGCTCGGCTTCCTGCTGCCGGGCGGGACGGTGGTCGCCCTCTCGGGCGCCGCCGGGCGGACCGCGAACGCTTCGCTGCCGCTGCTGGTCATCTGCGCCGCGCTTGGGATGACGCTCGGGGCGGTGACCAACTACTACTGCGGACGATTCGGCGTGCACCAGGTCCTGAACCGCAGGTGGACCGGGCGGATCGGGCGGGAGCTGGCGCACCAGCTGCAGAACGCCGAGCCACTCCTCCGCAAGCACGGGTGGTGGGTCATGCTCTTCGCCCACGCGTTCGGGCCCGGGCGCTCGTCGCTCGCGCTCGCCGCTGGTGCCAGCGGCTTCTCGCTGACGCGCTTCTTGATCATCGAACTGCCCGCGGCGTTCCTGTGGAGCGCGCTCTACGCCGGCGGTGGATTCCTGCTCGCGTCCGAGTGGCAGAACCTGGAGCTGATGCTCCGTCGCATCGGCTGGGCCGGCGCGATCCTGCTCGTCATCGGCGCCGTCGCCTGGTGGTTCTCGCGCCGGCTGGTCCATCGTCGCGCCGCCGAGGCCGCGGCGGCGGCCGCCGTGGCAGTCCAGCCCGCCGTGCCGTTGACCTACAGCGGCAGCGCCAGCTGGAGCGAAGGCGCGCCCGCCGATGCCGTCGCCGCGGGAAGCTCGGCCAACGGCAAGTTGGCGCCCGACCCCGCGACATCCGCCGCATCTCCGCCCTCCAGCGGTGCTGGTCTGCGTCGCTCGGACAAGCCGTAGCGCTCCTTCAGCTCTCCCACCCGATCGCGCAGGCGCTCGACGTACGCCTTCGGCGAATAGCGCGCGCCCGCCGGCGCCCCGGGCGGCCCGAAGACGCGCACGTACGGCGCCAGCGCCTGGGGGAAATGCTCCGCCAGGCTCGACAGAAAGTAGTCGCGCACCGCCGGCTCGAGGTGCACCGCGCCCGCCCACAGCCACGTGGCGCCGTGGTCGGCGGCGGCGCGCACCAGCGCGTCGAGCGCGGCCTGGCCGTCCGTGATCCCCGGCAGCACGGGCGCCAACGCCACTCCCGCCGGCACGCCCGCGTCGGACAGCCGTCGGAGCGCCAGTAGCCGCTGGCGGGGCGGCGGCGTGCCCGGCTCGAGGCGGCGCCAGACGTCCTCGTCGAGCGATATCAGGCTCATGCTCACGCCGGCGCCCGCGCGCCGCGCCAGCGTCTGTAGAACGTCGACGTCACGCACGACGAGCGTCCCCTTCGTCGTGACGTTGGCCGGTGTGGACCAATCGGCCAGCGCCTCGAGGCATGCGCGCGTCAGCCGGTAGCGCCCCTCCAACGGCTGGTACGGATCGGTCGACGTGCCGATGGCGACCTGCTCGCGCTTCCATGCCGGCCTCGCCAGCTCGGCGCGCAGCACGTCGGCGACGTTGACCTTGGCGAACAGTTGGCTGGCGAAGTCAAGTCCGACGTCAAGCCCGAGAAAGGCGTGCGTCGTCCGGGCGTAGCAGTAGGTGCAGTGGTGCGCACAGCCCCGGTAGGGGTTCAGGCTCCACGCGAAGGCCATCCCCCGCACGCGGTTGAGCGCCTGCTTGCAGCGCACCTCCGTGACGTGCGCGCTGACGCGCTCCCGACGCGGCCGCTCCATGCGGCCATAGTAGAACGTGGGTTCTAGAAACGCAAGCCCTTCGGGTGCTTGGCGAAGCGGGAGTTAGCCGATCGGATGACCGAGCGCCGCCGACCAGATGATCACGATGAAGGTCAGCGCCGCCAGCAGCACCAGCACCGCGACACCGGAGAGGGCAAAGTCAATCAGGTCCAGCATCGCCGTCTACACCCCCGTTGAAGTGTGGACCACCGGGGACTCGAACCCCGCACCTCCACAATGCCATTGTGGCGCTCTCCCAGATGAGCTAGTGGCCCAGGAAACCGGGAAATCATAGCACGGCTACTCTGGTGAAAGGCGCGTCCGCGGGCACACCACGCTCCACCACCAGCAGCGGCGACCCACCCACGTAGAAGTACCCCGGCGGGTCGCCACCGAACAGGTTGAAGTGGCGCGTCGCCCCCGGCAGCGTGACCGCCCAGCTCGCGGAGGCGCCCGCCGCCGGAGGTCCGGGCTCGAGCGGCGTCTCGGCCCCCCGCTTGTCCACCAGAGTCGCGCTCTGTCCGGCCCGGGGCAGCGCGACGCGCGCCGGCGTGCCTGCGCCGTTCCACAGCACCGTCGTTCGGTCGGTCCCCCGCTGAAAGCAGACCTGGTGGACCCACCACTGGTAGCGCGGCGCGAAGCGCCGGTAGTTCGCCGGATCCGCACGGTCGACCGTGAGCAGCTCGACTCGGTCCGCACTTGACAGAAAGCGCGCCGCCACCTGGTACGCGGTGTAGGCCGGGCGCGCGCGCTCCGGGTCCGCGTTCATCGAGTCGGCGCTGTACCGCACCAGCCCCCACAGCTCGTCCGGCACCGGCGGCGGGTCGTCCTGCATCGCCTGCCAGAAGATCGTCTCGTACCCGGCGGCGATCCCCAGCGCGTACGCCTGGATCACGAAGCTCGCCTGCTCGTCGAGCGTGATCCTGAAGCCGTCGTTGCGCTGCGCCGCGTCCCAGGCCGGCACGCCCGGATCGTCGTACGGCATCGCGTTGACCTCGGTCACCCAGACCGGCTTCTTCAAGCCTGCCTGCGCCAGCTGCTGGTCGACGCCCATCCGGTCCAGCGGGTCGGCGGCCCAGGGGGTCTGGCCGACCTTCCGGTCCCACAGGTCGTGCGGGTTGCGATACAGGTTCAGTCCGACGACGTCGAAGAAGAAGCCATTCGCCGCCGCCTCCGGGTCCCGCGCCGCCACCCGGAGGAGCTTCTGAAGCCACTCCTTGTCCCGGTGGTAGCTGTACGGCGACAGGACGATGCGTGCGTTCGGGTTGGTCTGGTGCGCGACCTGCCAGGCAACCTTCAGCAGCCGGTAGTACTGCTCCAGCGTCCCCGCCCACGTGTTGTAGACCGCGTTCGGCCCCGTCGCGGGGATCTCGACCTCGTTCCAGATGGCCCACGTGTCGATCCGCCCCGCGTAGCGGCTCGCCATCCAGCGCACGAACGCCGCCCAGGTGTTGCCGGGATCGTCGATCGGGAGGTCCAGCCCGCGGGGGACCGAGCGGACCGCCTTGGTCGGGTCGGCCTGCGCCCAGGCCGGCGTGCTCTTCAGCACCGCCATCACTTTGTAGCCGAAGCGGATGTCCTGGCGGAGCGTCTCGGCGTCGATGTTGTACGTGTTCCTGTCGTCGTCCGAGTTGAACGTTCCCTCGCCGTATCGCTGGACCTCGCTCCACTCGACGATCCAGCGCGTCCAGCGCGCGCCCAGCCGCCAGCCGAACACGGCGGCGTTGAAGCTTTCGTTCACGCCGAAGTGCGTGTCGCCCGGCGCGATCACCGGCGGCGGCTCGGGCGTCGGGGAAGGAACCGGGCTCGCGCTCGGGAGCTGAGTCGGAGACGCCGGGGCCGGGCGCTCGGGCTGCGCGGCGGCCCGCGGTTGCACCGAATCACATCCCGCCAGCGCCGCCGCCCCGCCCACGCTGAGTGCAGCCCTCCTCCGAACTCGCATGGCGGAAGTCCCGAGTCTATCGAGTTCAAAACGCGACGCCCCCGCCCGGCTTGGTCCAGCCGGTAACGGGGGCGTCGCGCCAGGAAGTGGAGAGGAGGACCTGCCATCGGGCGCCCGCGCGCCCGCCCTGCCTGTCGGCGCACCCTCCTCACTGGTGCTCCGGCAGGTGTCTGATCTACTATCGTCCGGAAGCGCCATGGGGAGCGTAGCCGAAGTCGTCGCCAGTCGGCAAACCTGTCTGATTGGTTTGACGTAAGCATGCCCGCCGCGGATGGGGAGCGCGCGGCCGCCGGAGCGCGGCTGCGCGCCGTGCGGCAGCGCCGCGGCGTCAGCCAGAGCGAGCTGGCCCGCCGCACCAGCGCCGCGCGGACTTACCTCGTCGCCCTTGAGCAGGGCCAGCACGAGCCATCGCTCGACCTCCTCCGCCGCATCGCGGCCGCGCTCCAGGTCCCGTTGGCCGGACTGATCCACGAGCTGGCGGGCGAGCCGTTCGCCGCACCTGGCGCGCCACTCGCCGCACGTGTCCGCCTGCGACGCGAGCGCTTGGGACTCTCCGCCTCGCAAGTCGCGCTCCGCGCCGCGACGACCCGCGCCACCGTCTCCCAGATAGAGACCGGCGTCAACGCCAACCCTGGCCTGGAGCTGCTGGCGCGTCTCGCCAGGGCGCTGCACTGCTGCCCCAGTGAGCTGGCGCCCGCGGCCGCGCCGCACGACGGCCGCGCTTCCCGAAAAGCGCAGCGTTAGCTGGCGCGGGCGGCATGCCCGATGCCACTCTTAGCCGGCCGCGGGAGTGAAGAGGTAGAAGCAACAGTTCGCCGCCGCTTGAGTCGGCCCGCCGCGCGTGCCGCGCCGTCCAGTGACGCGCGGCCGCCCGGGGCGGGCGAATCGGCGACCCGGCGGCCGCTCGTCGATCCACGGTACCGGTTCCTCGCGCGCTTCGGCGCGACGATCCTCTCCGGCGGGATCGCTGCCATCCCCATGGCCCTCTACCACTACCAGGCCGAGTTGAGCCTGGTGCCTCAGGAGGTCTGGTTCGTCGGCTACATCCTCGCGCACCGCTGGAGCGATGCGCTGCCCTTCCCCAGCCTGCGCCGCATGAGCCGGCGCACCGGGATCAGCACCCAGATGCTCCACCGCTACAAGCAATCCCTCATAGAAAAGGGATTCCTGGCGACGATCCCCCGCCACCGCCCGAGCGGCGGGCGCACCTCCAACTACTACGACTTCACAGGGCTCTTCCGGGCGCTTGAGGAGCTGCTCCATCGCGACCGGCGCGACGCGTCGTGGGGGCCATCGCTCGATGACGACGCCGGTGACGACTCACTCGAGGAGCCTGACCCCGATCAACGCCAGTTGACCGGGACCGTGCAACCAGCGTCACTCGCCCCCGATGCGCCGGCGTCGACCGGGCCGACCTTGGTGGCGTTGCCCGCCCCTGGTGCGCCGGACGGTCCCCGAAACCAGATTCCCGTACGTCAGAGCCATAGGAATGAAGACCCGCCGCGCTCAGCAGCACGCGCCGCGCGCGAAACGCCGGAACGATCTCTGCGAGCCGACCCCCGTTGGGCTCGCGTTCTCAAGGCCCTCGCCGAGACCATCAGCCCGGCCGCCTTCAGCGCCTGGATCGCCCCGCTCGAGCCCGTGCTCGACCCGCCCAACGCGCCCGCTCCGCCCGGCACGCCCGTCACTCTGCGCTGCGCCTCCGCCTTTCACCTCCAGCAGGTCGATCGCCGCTACCGGGGCGCGATCGAGGAGGCCCTCGGCTGCCCGGTTGCTTTGATCCACGATAATCACAATTAACTTTGATGAACCACCGCGTGGGACACTTCCCGTCCGCGGCCGTCTGAATCCGCAGCCGCCATGGTCCTTCCCGTCCCGCTCAACGTTCCCGCCCCCACGGTCGACACCGCGACCCGCGCCTTCATCTCCACGCTCGCCGGCAAGTCGCAGCGCACCGAGCGGACCTACGCCTCCAGCCTCAAGCGCTTCGCCGAGTTCCTGGAGGAGGAGGGGCTCACTCCCGCGCACCTGCCAACCGATGCGCTGCCCGCGACGATCCTGGAGCAGTTCCACGAGTGGCTCGTCCGCTCCTATGGGCGAGACCGGCGGGCGACGATCACCACCTACCTCGCCGGCGCCCGCGCCTTCGTCGCCTTCCTCGACCGGCGCCGCCTCCTCCCGTCGGACACCTCCAGCGAGCAGATGCGCGGTCACCTCCGCGAGGTCATCGGCAAGGGCGGGTACAAGACGCCGCGCATCGACCGCGGGTTGCCCCTCGTCGTGCTCGCCGCGGAGAACGCCCCGCCGCCCGAGCCAGGCCCCGACCACGACCGCCAGCGCCTCGAGCAGCTCCGCGACCGCGCCATCCTCCATACCCTCTTCGCCACGGCCATGCGCCGCGAGGAGGCATCCCTCCTCAACCGCGAAGACCTCGACGACGGCTGGTCCGGGCAGGCGCTGATCACCGGCAAGGGCCGCAAGGAGCGCGTCGTGTTCTTCACCGACGA
>DASTZM010000151.1:0-4397 GCA_035764305.1 Chloroflexota bacterium
TGGATGGCGCGCTACCCGACGCTGTCGGCACTGGCGGCGGCGCCGCGCGCCGATGTGATCCGCGCGTGGGCGGGGCTGGGCTACAACCTTCGGGCGGTCCGCTTGCACGAGATCGCGCGCCAGGCGGTCGAGCGCTACGGCGGCCAGCTGCCCGCGACTCCGGAGGACCTCCTCTCCTTGAAGGGCATAGGTCGCTATACCGCGGGCGCGGTGATGTGCTTCGCGCACAACGCGCCGGAGCCCGTGCTGGATACCAACGTTCGGCGCGTCCTGGGCCGGATCTTCGCCGCCGAGGCGCCGCAAGCGATCGACGACGACCGCGTCGCCTGGCCGCTCGCCGCGGCGGCGCTGCCGGACGCAGCGGACGTCTACGACTGGAACCAGGCGCTGATGGACGTGGGGGCGACGATCTGCCTCTCGCGTGCGCCGCGCTGTCTCCTGTGTCCGGCGCAGGACTCGTGCACCGCACGGCGGGAGTGGTTCGCGCCCTCAGGCGTCACGTCGGCGGTGGCCGAGACGCCCGTGGCGTATGCCACGCGCCGGCCGAAGCAGGGCAAGTTCGAGGGCTCGCGCCGCTGGTACCGCGGTCGCATCGTCGACGCCCTGCGGGAAGCCTCCGCGGGTGTAGCCCTTTCAGACCTCGCGGCGCGGATCGATCTCGACCCGGTTCACGCGAGCGAGGTGGTCGAGGGGTTGGTCCGCGACGGCTTGGTCGAGTTCGAGCGAGGAGTCGCGCGCCTGCCCAGTTAGTGGGGCCTGATCAAGGCTGTGCGAGCTTACGCTGGCGCGCCAAAGCTGTGGCGAGCAGTCAATCCGTTCCTCACACCGCCCGCGGAGCCGGTAGAGTGCTCAGCCGTGGTTGTCGGGCGCCGCACCCCGGGGCCGGCGGCGAGCGCTGCGGCTACGGCACGGCGTGAATCCGGAATCATGAGATCCGAAACCGGCGATCCGCGGCCGCACGGTGTGAGCCCCCTTTGCCACGGCGGTGGCCTTCCATGCTAGTGCCGCAGGAGACGCTCCTGCACCTCGTGCAGCTCGCGGTGGTGGGGATCGTGATGGCCATTGCCACCGTGACCGACCTGCGCGAGCGGCGCGTGCCACTCTGGCTGACCGCACCGGGGATCGCCACCGCGCTGGCGCTGGCCGCGCTGACCAGCGCACGCGTCCCGCCGCTTCCAGGCGCGCTCGACCTACCGCAGAGCGCTATCGGGCTCGTGGTCGGGGTGCTCGTCCTGGCGCCCTTCGTTTTATTGGGCGGCATCGGTGCGGGCGACGCCCTGCTGCTGGGCGTGGTCGGGGCGTGGCTCGGCTGGGCCTTCGTGCTGTGGACTGCATGGTGGGCGTCACTCGCCGGCGGCGCGCTGGCGCTCGTCGCGCTGGCACGCAAGCAGCGCACGTTCCCGTACGTCCCCGCGCTCGCCCTGGGGTTGATCGGCGCTGCGCTCTTCCCGCTCGGAATCGGCCGCGCGTAGCGCGCAGACTCGATGATCCGGAACGAAACGCGCGGGGCGCTGCTGGCCACGGCTGAACGCTATGCCCGGAACCCGTGGACACGCTTCCTCGGCCTGATGGGACGGCGGAACCTGCCTGCCGGAGAGGCGCTCGTCTTTCCGGGAGAGAAGAGCGTGCACACCCACTTCATGCGCTTCCCAATCGATGTCGTCTTCTACGACCGCGACGGGGTAGTGATCGAGGTCGCGCACGCGCTGCGGCCGTGGCGCTTTTCGGCCATCAAGTGGACCGCCGCCGGGCTGATCGAGCTGCCCGCCGGAACGGCTAGGGCCACGTCCACCCAAATCGGCGACCGCCTGAATCTGAGCCCTTCTAACCTGGCGTAGCCGGTCGGTTACCGACCCGCTGCATCCGTTACGCAAGCGACCAACAACCGTTACCCAGCCTTTACACCGATTGGTACGGCGCCTGCCTAAAGAGTAGGCACGAAGGCGTAACGAGCGAACCCAAACCCAATCGCTCGGCCCACCTTCCACATAGGCAGGAAAGGCCTGAGGAACCAGAAAGGAACCATGGAAATGTCCGACTACACGCTCAAGCTCTGGGTCCAGTGCCAGATCTTGCTCGAGAGCGCGAAGGCCAACCTCCGGAAGCTCGAGCAGGGTCAGGGCATGGTGGAGTACGCGCTCGTCATGACGCTGGTCAGCATCGCGGCGATCGCGGTGTTGACCACCCTTGGCACGAACATCATCGGCCGCGTCAACCAGGTCATAGGCTGCCTTGACACGGACCTGGGGACGGCCTGCCCGTAGCGTGAACCCGGCCGGCAGCCCACACGGGGCTGCCGGCTGAGGCGGGAGTACAAGGCGCCTCCTCCTTGTAACCCCGCCTCAGCCGACCCAGACCGGCGAGAGACACGAACACGCACCGACAGACACACGAACCACCAGAACCAGGACCACCGCGATGTTCGGCAAGCGCACCAAGACCACCACCGGCGCCCGCAAGAGCGGCGCCCTGCTGATGACCACCGGCGTGATCCTCGCCGCCACCGCCGGCATGCTGGTTCTCAACACCGGCAAGCGCGCCCAGGCCGCATCGGACACCCGCCAGGCAGCCCGCGAGCAGCTCGTCGTCGTCGCCACCAGGGAGATCCCCGAGCTGGCCACCATCAGGGCCGGCGACGTCGCGCTCAAGCCGTTCCCAGTTGGCTACACCCCTGCCGGCGCAGCCATCAAGATCGAGGACGTCGTCGGTAAGGTCGCGACGACGCGCATCGTCCCCGACCAGCTCGTCCTCCAGCCACAGGTCGCGACCGTCTCCGCCGCGAAGACGCCGTCGGTCGCCATCCCGGCTGACAGGGTCGTCTTCTGGATGCCCCTGCCGGATCTCCTGGCGCAGTCAAACGCCCTTCGCCCCGGCGACAAGGTGGACATCCTGCTCAGTGTCGGCATCTCTCCCGCCAGCGGCGGCTCGAGCAGCCAGGTCAAGTCGCTCACGACGCAGACCACGCTGCAGGCGGTCGAGGTCTACGCCATCGGCACGACGTACTCCGCCCTGCCCGCCGACGACAAGAACAAGGCTGGACAGCAGACACAGTCCAGCCAGGCGCAGGTCAAGACGGTCGCCTTCGTGCTCAACCCGCAGGACGCCGTGCTGGCCAAGTTCATCAAGGACTCCAACGGGACCATCGACCTCGTGCTCCGCTCACGCGAGGCGCAGGACGTGGCCCCCACCGAGGCGGTCACAGCGGACACGCTCGTCGATCGCTTCCAGTTCCGGATCCCACAGCGCTGGACCACCGCGAAGTAGCGCGCACGCACAGACCCGAAGCAAGGCAAGAGCAAGGACCACGACGATGATCGACCCGAACGGATACAGCGCCCACCTGATCAAGGTGCTGGTGGTGAGCGACGCGCAGGACACGCGCATGCTGATCACGATGACCTTCGAGAAGGAGTCGGGGATCGTCGCGCAGGCGGCCCCGCTGAGCGGCTCGACCATGGCAGCGCTGCTCCGCGAGCACGCCCCGCAACTCGTCGTGGTCGCCGAGACTGAGACCGACCAGGCGTCGGTCGTCGAGAGCATCGAGCGCGAGCGTCCCGACGTGCCGGCGCTCGTGATCGTGCCCGACGGCGCGTTCGACCTGGTGCAGCAATGCACCCTGGCCGGCGCGCGCGCGGTCCTGACCGACTCGTTCGCGGGCGAGCAGCTCATCGGCGCCGTGCGCCGCATTCTTGAGCGCGAGCACTGGCGCCGCCAGCTCCCCACCGCCTCCGACACGCGCTGGCCCGCGAGCGTCATCGCCGTCCACGGTGGGAAGGGCGGCGTCGGCGCGACCACCATCGCGTGTAACCTGGCCGCCGCGCTCCAGCGCACCACCGGCCGGCGCGTTGCGCTGGTAGACGGCGACGTGCTCAGCGGCGCCACCGCGGTGCTGCTCGACCTCGCCCCCATCCGGACCGTCTCCGACCTGGTGGAAGAGGTGCATCGCGGTGAGAACGGGCGGCCCGAGCCGGTCCGGGACGTGGCCGACCTCGTCCCTAACCTGAGCAAGGTCGACGCCGAGACGTTGCGCGACGTGATGGTCAATCACCGCTCAGGCGTGGACGTTCTGCTGGCGCCCGACCAGCTCCAGGACGCCGAAGCGCTATCCGGCGAGCATATGCAGAAGGCAATCTCAGCGCTCTCGGAGCACTACGAGATCGTCGTCGTCGATACTTCCTCAAACCTCACGCCGATCACTCTCGCGGCGCTCGACGCGGCCGACAAGATCGTCGTCGTCATGACCCCCGAGCTGGTCCCGCTGCGCAACGCCTCTCGATTCCTCCAGCTGTGTGGGCGCTTGGGCTTCGCCCAGGACAAGGTGGAGCTGGTCATCAACCGCGCGGACAGCAAGAGCGATATCAGCCCAACCGTGGTGCAGGATCTGCTCCGCCGGCCGA